>CAZNWW010000742.1:0-2396 GCA_964576155.1 uncultured Myxococcales bacterium
CCGAGTTGAGCGGACGAAGCTCCGCTCGTACGAGACTCATGCCCTTTGGGTGCAGGCCCAACGGCTGTGGGAGGGATGCCTCGCCCAGAATCGGCCCGAGACGGGCCTCCCACAGGGGATGTCGGGGCTGAAGCCCCTCCCAAGGGGGATGTCGGGGCTGAAGCCCCTCCCACATGCGTCAGAAACACCCACATGCCGAGCGCACCCACGGCCATCCCCACCACGAACACGATGATCTGATCCCGCCGCATGCTTCCTCCCACGGATTCGCCTTCGAATCTAATCGGACAATGCCCCCATCCGCAAGGACGCCCCTGCGTCTCCCAATCCAAACCTGGAGCTTGCCGACCCGGCACGGCTGAGGTACAATGCAACCATGGCGGTTGTATAAAGGTTGCACCATGTCATCCATCACGTTCAAGAACATCCCCCCTGAGCTGATCGAGCGCCTCAAGCGCAGGGCCCGGCAACGGCGCCGTAGCCTTACCCAGGAGGTCCTCTGGCTCCTGGAGGAGGCCATAGGCATGCCGCCGCCCTCTCCCGAGCGGGACCGCGTCGCAGCCCAGGTCGAGGCTTGGCGCAGGCTCGCCGGCCGATGGGCCGACGAGCAACCTGTCAACGAGGACGTCGACCAGCTCTACAAGGCGCGCACCAACGGCCGGGACGTCGACCTGTGAGGATCCTGGACACGGATGTCTGCGTGGAACTGCTCCGCGGCAACGAGCGGGTCATCACCCGCCGCATAGAGACCGACGACGAGGTCGCCACGACCTGGGTCACCGCGTCAGAACTGTTCTATGGTGCAGCGAAGTCCTCCCGCCCCGACGCCAATGCGGCCCTGGTGACCGACTTCCTCTCAACCCTTACTACCCTCCCGAACGACCTCGCCGCGGCCCGCCTCTTCGGCGAGGTCAAGATCCACCTCCAGGCTCGGGGCCTCTCCCTCGCTGACGCAGATCTCTTCATCGCCGCCGCAACCCTCGCCCACGACGCGACCCTCGTGACCGGCAACCGCCGGCACTACGAACGGATCCCGGGGGTCGTCATCGAGGACTGGATTCGAAGTTGAGCCTGCTGCCTCCGAGCACCGCTCATCAATCGACCCGGCAGCAGCGGAAGCTGTATCCGAAGGATGGTGACCCGGGACTTCCGATCCCGCGGTGGGAGACGCGCTGGCCTTCAGAGGTGTTGTTGTAACCGCCGGCACGGATCACACGGTAGGTGCCAGCAGGAGGCCCCTCCGGAGACAACCAGATCGGCGCCTGATTTGGTTCATCGGTCGGGCCACAAAAGACACATTGAGATTCGCTCGAGCAGGCAGCGTCAGGGCCGTTGCAATAATAATCTGCTGCATACCAGTCAGCGCCCCACTCCCACGCGTTGCCGCCGAGATGGTACGCGCCGTATGGCGACGCAGGGTCGGTAGAACCCACGGGACAGGGCGAATATCCAGGAACGCTGGGGCCGCCCTCACATGCCGTGTTGGAGTTGATGAAGTAGTTCTCATAGGCCGGCGGGACGTACTCGGGGCCCCACGGGAACGGCCAGCTCTCGGCCTCACAATTGTCATAGAGTTCGCAACCACCTCGGGCGGCCTTCTCGAACTCCGCCTCGGTGCACAGCCGCTTTCCTACCCATTCGCAATAGGCCCGCGCACCGTACCAGGTCACCTCTCCCACGGGGTTCTGATCCTTCCCTTCGATAGGTGTCCAGATGCCATCCACCAGCTCCACCCAGAGCGAATCCGAGTCGGCCCACGTGGAGACGCATATCTGTGGTTCAGCCTCGAAGGGACATTCGTTACCCGTCCCCAGCTTCTCCAGCAACGTGAGGAAGGGCGCGTATTGCGCGTTGGTCACCTCGGTCAGGTCGATGGTGAACCCCTCGAGGTGGACCTGGTGGTATGGGAACTCGTCTTCATCGCAGTCACCGTCCAGGGCAGCATTGCAGCCCATCCAGAAGGACCCGGCGGGAACCTGGGTCGTGTCCGCCACGCAGGCGTTGAGCGCCTCGTCACAGGACTCCAGCGCGCCGCAACCCTCCTCACAGGGAATACAGACTGCGCAGAGGAGATCCTCAACCAGACCCACACAGGCCTGGTCCCATTGGGTCTGACAACAGCTCGCGTCAACCTCGCACACGCAGGCCCGAATGGCGTCATCCCCACAGCCGGCGCCGGACTGGGACAGGCAGCAATCCCCGTCGCTGCACGCATCGCAATCCGATGGGCAGATGTCACAGGTCTCGTCCCCGGCGCAGTCCTGGTTCCCACAGAGGGGCTGGCACGACCCCGCGATGCATTCCTCGGTGTCGCCGCAGGTGCCACAGCTCCCGCCGCAGCCATCGGGGCCGCAGTCCTTGCCTGCGCAGTCGGGATCACATACGCAGTCCCCGTC
>CAZNWW010000743.1:0-2390 GCA_964576155.1 uncultured Myxococcales bacterium
CGAGGGCGACGCCTCGATGAAGAACCTCCTCGGCGGCAAGGGCGCCAACCTCGCGAAGATGAAGATGGAAGAGGAGATGTTGGACGGCTTCTCGGGCCCTACCGCCTCCACCGGGCTCGCCCAGCCGGAGGCGAAGCAGAAGGCCAAGGCGGCCATGGACGAGGAAGCGGATGGCTTCATGGACGGCGATGACCGCACCCGGCGACGCAACGGCGGCCGCGGCAAGAAGAAGCAGGCGCCGAAGCAGATCACCATCCGCACCGACTTCCCGGAGACCGCGCTCTGGTCCCCGAAGCTGCGCACCGAGAACGGCACAACCCGGATGAAGATCCGGATCCCGGACTCCATCACCATCCAGGAGCTGACCCTGGTCGCGTCGGACCGCAAGGGCGGCGTCGGCGTCCTGCGCCAGCCGATCACAGTGCAGCAGGATATCTTCGTGCGACTGAGCCCCCCGGCCACCATGGTCCTGGGCGATGCGGTCCAGGTCCAGGCCCTCGTCAGGAACTTCTCCGACAAGGATCTCGCAGGGACAGTCACCTTCACGTCCTCGGACGTTGCCCAGGCCGGCGCCGCCGAGGTCGCCGTGAAGATCCCCGCAGGTGAGTCCAGGCCGCTGACCTGGATCGTGAAGCCCCTCCGCACCGGCGAGGCCAGGATGACCGTCAAGGTCTCGACCGAGGCGGTCGAGGACAGCGAGACCCGGGCGACCTTTGTCCTCCCGGCGGGGGATCCCGAGATCAAGGTCAGGCGCGGCAGCGTGAAGAAGGGCGACGCGTTCGAGGAGAGCGTCAAGCTCCGGAAGCGGTCCACGTACCGCACAGCGTTCCTGAACGTCAGCTTCCCGAACCTCATCCCCGCCCTCCAGGGCTGGGAGGCCCTCGCCGAATGGCCCCTGGCCTGGGCAGGAGTCACCGGGGTGGCGAGCAGGGCGATCATGGACGCGGCGATGCTGGATTGGGGTGCGAAGGCGAAGAAGGACGCCGCGTGGTTCGAGCACATGCGCGGACGTCTGACCCGGGCAGGAATCGCGCTGGCCGCCGCCCAGCAGAAGGACGGATCCTGGGGCTGGTTCTACCTGGCCGACGCGGCCCTGCCCGAGGGCGGATACCACGGCAGCACCTACATGACCGCTTTCGCGCTACGTGCGTTGCTGGAGATCAAGGCCGCGGATTTCGTGGTTGACGACAAGGTGATCCAGGGCGCTGTCAGCTGGCTGTACAGCCAGCGCAATGACAAGGGCGTCTGGTCTGTGGGACCGGCATACTTCTGGGAGGTCAACGCGCCCGAGGCCGACTGGGGCCTCAGCGCAGAGCTCATGGCGCTCCTCGTTTCCGCGGAGCGGGCTGTGAACAAGGACCCCAGCGCTAATCTAAAAAAACTCGTCGGCATGATGGACGATCACCTGGCCGGCGCCCCCGCGGATCCCGCCACCCTGGCCTGGGGGATCATGGGCCTCACCGACTGGGCTGATTGGCAGAAGGATGCGGGCTCGGCGAAACTGGCGAAGACCCGGACCCAGCAACTCCTGACCATGAAACGCGGCGGCTACTGGGAGCCCCACTGGTACCACGCATACGGCGGTATGGTGGAGCTCAACGCGCTGATCTTGCGTGTCCTTGCCGAGGACGACCCGGAGGCCCACGCGGCCACCATTCGCGAGATCGTCACCTGGCTCCTCTCCACCCGGGAAGCCTGGGGCGCCTGGCACAACGAGATCGGCACCGCCAACGCAGTCCGTGCGCTGCTGCGGGCCGGCGCGGGCGCGATCGCCGAGGTCCCCTCAGTGGTCGCGGTCAGCGTCAACGGCGAGCAGGTGGCCCGGGTAGACATCGACCCGGCGGATCCGTTCCTCTCGGCGGCCTCCCTGCGGCACCTCGAGATCACCGAGCACATGAAGCACGGCAAGAACAAGGTCCGGGTCTCCTACGACGGCGCGCTCACCGCAACCGTGACCCTGGAGGTCAAGGAGTGGAGCAAGGACAACCAGGGGACCATGGGGCCCGAGATCTTCTCAGTGGCCCGTAAGGCCGCCAAGGCAGTGAAGGTCAACCAGCCCATGGACGTCACCCTGACCGTCGGCGCCAGCCGCAAGGCCCCGTACGTCCAGATCACCGACGGCGTCCCGGCCAACGCGGCTCCGGACACAGCGTCCCTCGACGCGCTCGTCAAGGCCGGGACCATCCAGGGCTACGACGTCGGCCAGGGCGAGGTCACGTTCTTCCTCCAGGAGCTCGAAGGCGAGGCCAGCTTCACCTACAAGCTCGTCGCCAACCGCCCCGGCGCCGCCCGCCATGCCGGCGCCCGAATCAGCGCCCGCTTCCATCCTGTGTTCGGCAGCACCTGGACCGTGGGCGGCGCCCTCACCGTCACGGATTAGGGGCCACCCA
>CAZNWW010000744.1:0-2388 GCA_964576155.1 uncultured Myxococcales bacterium
CCGCGAGTGGTCTTCGGCGAGGACTGGCTACTCCCCGCTGTGGGCGCGGTCAACAGCGCCGGCGAGTTGTTGGTGTGCGTCAACCGGCTGGTTGGGGCGCCCTCGGAGCTGACCAAAGGTGACATGCCCGATCCAGCGAACGGAGTCGACCTCGTTTGCCGCTGGCGCTCGGCGCGTGGCTGGTCACGAGAGCTCTTGATTCCGCGGAAAGGCGCTGCGTTGTGGCTCACCGACGTCGTAGCGGGCCGGGACGCCTCCTTCCGTGTCATCTACGGACTGGACCAGACCGGTCGGCTGGTGGATGACCCCGCCGTTGACGAGGGAATCTACCGTGTACGCTTCGACCGCGGCCGCATCGGCGAGCCTGAGCTGGCCAGCCGGTTCGTGCGGCCGTAGGGGGGAAGCCATGAGAATATTGATACCTGGGCTGTTCTTTCTGGCCCTCGTCGGGATTGGTTGCTCTTTCTCCGGTGGGGGCGACGGGGATACCATTGCGGACGCAGCAGGCAGCGGCGAGATCGTGATGCAGGAATGCTCCGAGGGCCAATGGCAATGTCCCGACGGCATCTGCATCGCGCTCACCGACCGTTGCAACGGCTTCCCGCAATGCGGCGGCAACGCGGATGAAGACCCGACCATGTGTCTGGATCAGGGATGCAGCGGTGACTCCTGGCAATGTCCCGGCGGCAAGTGCATCCGCACGTCAGCGCTCTGCGACGGGTTCACCGACTGTCCCGACGGAGAGGACGAGGCGCAGGATGACTGCGCCTCGTGCGATGAGGGGCTCTGGCTCTGTCCCGGCAGCGACAAGTGCATCGAGTTGAGCTGGCAATGTGACGGCTGGGACGACTGCGCCGATGCAGCGGACGAGGCCCCAGACCTCTGCGCGGGAGCGGTCTGTACCGGCGACGAGTGGCAATGCGCCGACGGTCAGTGCATCGCCCACAACTGGGTGTGTGATGCTTCGCCGGACTGCGCGGACCAGAGCGACGAAGCTGTGGACCTCTGCGGCACCTGGACGTGCGAACCCGGCGTCTTCCAATGCCCCGCCGGCGCTTGCGTCCCGGCTGGCCTGCTCTGCGACGGCTGGCCCGACTGCGGGCCTGACGCGGAAGACGAGGCCGCCGCGCAATGCGGGGGTGTCTGCGGGTTGGACGGTTGGGCCTGCGCCGACGGCGCGTGCGTCCTGTTGGGCAACGTCTGCAACGAGTTGCCCGACTGCGCGGACGGCAGCGACGAGGAAGCCGCATTCTGCGCTGAGTTCAAGTGCTCCCCTGATGGTTACGCCTGCGTCGACGGCCTTATGACCGTCTGTGAATGGGGCTTTGAGACCGAGCTGCCCTGCGCCGTCTTTTGTCAGCTCGACGCGTTCGCCGGCTTCGACGAATGCGGCTACAACGACATCCTCGAACAGGACGTTTGCGTCTGCCTGGAGATCCTCGAGGACGACCCGTGCGCCACCGGCGGTCGCTACGCCAACGGGGTCTGCGACCTCGACTGCCCCCTCCCGGATCCTGAATGCGGAGATTTCTGCGGAGACCTGGGGCTCTACGGCGACGGCATCTGCCAGACCTGGTGCATCGCGCTCGACCCGGATTGCTGAGGTCGGCGTGTTGCTCCGCGCTGCGCTCGGCAGCGCCAGGCATGGGGGAGTCTCTTTATTCAGGGTTGGATGGTGAATGAGCTTTTATCTGCTCCTTCACTGTCGCCCTCTTCTCAATCTTCAGTGCTTCTTCCTCCTCGGCCGTCTTCAGTGCTTCTTCCTCGTTCAACTCTTCTGCATTCCACCTCCGGACGTGCATCTCTTCGTAGGCGAAGGTCTGGGCGGCGACGGAGAGCCAGAAGACCGAGATCCGCCAGATCTTCTTCGAGGTAGCAGCGTTGAGTGTCACGAGGGAGCCCGTGGCTTGGAGCTGGAAGACATCGAAAAAGAATGATGGATCCCAGAGGTTGGCTTCGGCCAACATCCAGAGCTGCTCCCTGACCACCTGGGCGTCCTCGGCTGACTCGAGTTTGAGGGCGATCCGGACCTCGAGGCGATCCCCGATATCGAGGCTCATGGCTGCGTGGGTCATGCCCAGGATCTCCATCACGCCCGGGAAGAACTGCAGGCCGGGGATTTCCCGGTGGAGCAGGGGGAACTGCGCTCGGAGCAGCTCGGGGATTCGCACGAGAGCCCAGAGCGGGGCTTTCGTGTTGATGGAGCGCTGTAGCTCCACCCAGGCGTCGTCGTCGTTCACGGACTCGCCCTCGCCGGCGAGCAAGGCCTCCACCTTGGCGTAGAGGCTGGGACCGCCGGCCCACGCAGCGACCCCGTCCTTGTGACCCGTCTTGAGCGCCAGCCAGGCGGGCGCGCCCTTCTCGGCGATTCGCCCGGCGATCCACGCC
>CAZNWW010000745.1:0-2377 GCA_964576155.1 uncultured Myxococcales bacterium
AGGTGTCCGCGTTGGGGGTGTCCGGGGCGACCTCGATTGTGTCTTCTGGGGTGGGAGGGAGGTCAGGGGTCGTGTCGATGATGGCGTCCGTTGGGGTCAAGCTGTCCGCGGGGACGTCGGCGCCGGGCTCGGGATTGGTGGTGTTTGAACATGCTGCGAGGAGTGCGAGAAGCAGGGACAGCGTGATGCGCACGGCGGCCTCCGGGGAAGGATCTGTCGCGGGTGGCATTGTACTGCGCGGGGAGGGGGGAGGCCAGTGGGGTCTCTGCACGGGGTCATCCCCCCTCCGTCGCCTTTGGCGACACCTCCCCCAACAAGGGGGGAGGAGGGCGCGCCGTACCAAGCATGAAGTACGGTGCGGTTGTTTTGCTGCAATCCATCGGTTGAGCAAGGACAACCCTCCCCCCTTGTTGGGGGAGGTGCTGCCGCAGGCAGCGGAGGGGGGAGGACCCCGTGCAGAGACTTCCCCGCGCCCTTCCCCATCCCCACCACCTGAGCTATCCTGCATAAAACCACCCCGGAGGCCACATGAAGCTCCTCGTCACCCTCTCCCTCATACTCCTCTGCCTCATCACCATCCCAGCCCAAGCCGACGACACCCCGCTCCCTGCCGACCTCCGAACCGCGTTCTCGACCGCGCTCGAGATCAACGCATCAGCGGTGACTGAGACCGCGGAGCACCCGATCGGCAAGCTCTGGGCCTCCACCAGGCTCCACTCGATCCTCATCGGGGCCTGGGGCCACGGCGCTGACTCCGAAGGCGCGGTGGTCCTCACCCGGCGTTGCGGAGACGGGCGCTGTTCCGCGCACGTCCTGAAGCTCGGCAAGGTCTCGCGCCCTGCGGTCGCGGCCCTGGTGGATCTCGAAGGCGACGGGGGCGAGCTGACAGCAGAGGAATGGGAGAAGGTCCTGGAGCCCACTCGATCGGAGACCGCTAAGCGCCCCGCGCTCCTCCTGCGGGTCCAGCACGTCGAACCTCCCCCATCCAAGCATCGTGGGATCGGTCTCCTCCTCTATCCCCTGCAGTCAGATACGCCTGTGTGGACCTTCACGGCCGCGGTCCACGACGGCGACAAAATCATACAGCGGAACAAGAAGTTGATCTTCGAGAAGGGCCTCGGCCCGGTGCTGGACATCGTCACCGACGAGACCCGGTTCCGGTGGGACGACGGGATCTACAAGCCTCTGAAATAACCCCTACCCCGCAGGAAACAGGAACCGCAGCATCGCGCCGAAGCGCGCCGCCCAGGCGGCCTCGTTGTGTGCGTGGCCCTCACCGACCAGGTGGAGGAGATTGCGCTCGGGCTTGAGGTAGTCACCCCAGCTCGCGTAGCCGTTTGGGACTGTCGGAGACCAGTAGAGGGTGGGCACGGCCTTGGGATCCGACGACGTCGGGTAGTTCGCGGGCGGGGTCTCGAGGTCTCCGTCGTCGTCCCATTCGGGCCGATTGTCCCAGCCGAGGTCGATGAGCGCATTCCGGGTCCAATCGGTGTAGCAGCGCCCGTCCCCGGTGTACACGAGACCTGGCTGATCCATGGACGAGACGCTCCCCGAGTCCATGTAGATCCGCAGCGAGAGCTGATCCGGCGAAGGCGGGATCAACTGGAGCACGGTCTCCATGGTGGAGTGCTCATCAGTACCCGAGCCCTCCTGGCCGACCCAGTAAGACCCGGAGAAGCTGGCGACGCGGCCGAAGACGTCCGCATGGTGCCACGCTATCCAGAGCGACGAGATGCCACCCAGAGACGACCCGGCCATGCCCGTGTCCGCCCGCCCTGGTTTCGTCGGGAAGCCGTCGTCGACGAGGGGCTTGACCACGTCCACGAGGAAGTCCGCATAGTCGGGCAGCAGCGGCGTGACCTGGATGGGCCCACCGCCGAGGTCCACCGTGATCCCTGTGTAGAGGTACTCGTCCATGCGGTTGTCCGTGTCGATGCCGACGATGATCAGGGGCGCCACGTCCCCTGCCGCGATCATGGCGTCCGCGGTGGGGTCCGCCTCCCAGGTCCCGAAGGGCGCCATCGGATTGACAAAGACGTTGAAGCCGTCCTGCATGTAGAGCACCGGGAAGGTCGCATCAGGATCGTCGAAGGCAGGCGCGGGGACGTACACGTAGAGGGACCGTGCGTTGTCGAGCTGCGGGCTGTAGACGTCCTCAACCAGCGCAATGCGGCCAACCCCCGGAGGACACAGCGCCGAGTTGATCGCAATATCCGTGAAGGCGATCCACCAATTCAGGGGGTCGCGGAACCAGAGGTCGTCCGAGAAGAGCTTGTACCCCTTGCAACCATCCACCACCGCCGCGGGGATCTCCGCCCAGAACCAGCCAGCCAACGAGGAAGCCGTCATGGCCTCCTCCTCCCACGCGTTGAACTCC
>CAZNWW010000746.1:0-2369 GCA_964576155.1 uncultured Myxococcales bacterium
GAAACCAGCCGCGCCGGCTCACGGCGGGGACGCCCGCTCTGCGGAGGTCTGCCAGGTCACCGCCGGTGAGTCATCGGGCTGGAGGTTCGTGATCTCCAGGCCCGGAGTCGCCTCCTCCATGTCCCAGAAGGCCACGACCTCTGGCGGGCAGCAATCATCCAGATCTATGTACTCGCAGCCTGTGGCCGGCTTGCAGGAATCCAGGGTGCACTCGTTGCCGTCGTCGCAGTCCGTCAGCTCGTAGGAGCATTGGCCGGTCGCCGGATCACATAGGTCCTCCGTGCACTCATTGGCGTCTCCGCAGTCCTTCAGATAGTGGGTACAGATCTCATCCTCACAGAAGTCCCCGGTGCAAGGGTCCCCGTCGTCGCATTCCACGTGCGAGGCGCAGGGGGTCTCGACGGTCTCCTGTTCCACGTCCTCCTGCACTTCCTCGAGGATTTCGTCGGAGAGGTCGGGGTCTTCGAGATCCGGGATGTCCAGGGGATCCGGGGTGTCCTCGGGGACGTCCAGAGGTAGAAGCTCGTCAGGCGCGTCGAGGCTCAGGTCACCGTGGGCGTCCCCTTCAGAGTTGTCGCCGAGTGCGACATCCTTCTCCGGCTCGCCCTGGTAGCAGGCAGCGGGAGAGAGGAAGATCAGGGTGAGGAGGATCATCAACGGGCGCATCTGCGTCATGGCAGCCTCATGGGACTTCGGTTGTCGATTTCAGTTCGGGGCGCGGGCTCTCAAGACTTCGGTGATGCGGCGTGGAACGACAAATGCCCGCAGCTTTCTTCAGAGCAGCGGTGCGCGGCGATCCGCAGGACACGGCGCGGCGTGATCATGATCTCGGTGCGACTGCCGAAGCGCGGCAGGTCGTCACCGTTGATCAGTCCCCACTCCCCCTCGACGGGCTCCATGGATGCACCGCAGCGCGGGCAGGTATCGTCGGTCACAGGCGATCCTCCAATCACGAGGCACGCAACTGAAAGATACTAGCAGAACCGGTGCTTAGATGCACTGATCGCCTGAGCAGGAGGCGTTGACCTGGATGGGGGAGAGGGTTAGGATGGCTGCGACTCAGAGTCTGGGGCCGTCGTCGAGGCTAAAGAAGAGCTTCAGGAAACAGGTGGAAACCAATGAGATTCCTGCATGTATCTCCGGAGAAGATGCTCCTGGATTCATTCGAGTTGGGTCGCCGGGTCTACGAGACGGGATTCCGGCCGAAGTACGCCATCTCCGTGTGGCGCGGCGGAACCCAGGTGGGCCTCGGCGTCAACGCATATCTCCGAAACCACGGGGTGGTGGTGAACCATTCCACCATCGCCACTGAGTCCTACACCGGAGTCGGTGACGCGAAGGAGGTCCTCGTCAAGGGTCTCGAGCATGTGGTGGCGAGCGTCTGCGCAGAAGATCCGCTCCTGATCATCGACGACGTCTTCGAGCGCGGAGAGACCATCCGGGCCATAGTACAGACCTTGCGGGAGCGCGCCCGGGACAACTGCCCCGAGGACATCCGGGTAGCCACCATCCACCGAAAACCAGGGAAGATGACCTGGTCGGACATCGAACTCTACTTCCTGCAGGACGTGGAGGACGACGTCTGGATCGACTATCCGCACGAGCTGGCGGACCTCATCACCGATGATCCCGCGGATCCCCTGGTCAGGGAAAAGGGAGAGGACATCCTGGAGATCCTCAAACAAGTCAGCTTTCCGGTCGAAGAGACCCACTGGAAGGGTCCATATCGATACCTGGGTGCGGGCGAGGTCCTCCGTGACGCCATGCGTCTCGGCGTCAACATCTACGCGGATGAGATGTTCCAGCCGGATTTCCTCGTAGCGCTATGGCCCGGGGGCATCGAAGTGGGCCTGCCGGTCCACGAGGTCTACAAGTACAAGAACCGGAAGAGCGGAGGAAAGCGTCGTCTCCCGGACCATATCAGCGTCAACACCTCCCCGACCCAGCAGAGCTTCCGAACGGACATCCAGGGGCTGGAGTACCTCGAGGCGCGTATCAACAAGAAGGACAACGTCCTGATCCTGGACTCGACGTTCCGCGCCGGCCAGGCCGTCAACCACGTCGCCTTCAGACTCAAGGAGATCCTGCGCCGTAACCTCAGTATGGATCGTGTCCGCGTAGCGTCCCTGTACTGGGATCCGGACGACAGCTCCACCTGGACCGTGCGGCCTGAATTCAAAGCACCGCACTACTACCTCAAGAAGACCAACGTCCCCATCATATATCCCCACAACGTCCATCGCCTCCACTACCCCCGCGGTGAGCTCCTGTCCCTCAACCCGGATTTGCACAGGATCCTCTACGCTTGAGCCTCGAGGATCTTTTTTTTTTGGCCCACCCGGTGGGTTTCTGGCCCACCCGGCAGCTTT
>CAZNWW010000747.1:0-2367 GCA_964576155.1 uncultured Myxococcales bacterium
GCGGCACCCCGATCAGCAGATCGACCTTCTCCGGAGCTCCACCGGATGACTTGATCTCCCGCGTAGCGGGCAATAATTTCTCGAAGGTATAGAGCAGGTGCAGGTGGATGCCCCGCGCTTCCAGCATCCCGGCGATAGCGTTCCCGAACTCGGGGCCGGCCATGGGCATCGGTTGATGCTCCGGCGTATACACATGAATCTCGGTTCGGTCTCTCACACCTTTCTTCCGCAGGAAAGCCTCCGCGAGCATCGCAGCCTCGTATGGGGCTGCCGGACATTTGAACGGAAAGGAGCTGACCAGGACGCCAAGGGTTCCGCCAGTGAATGTCTCCAGGGCCGCGTGGATTCGCTTGCAGCCCTCGAGTTCGTAGAGGTTGAGAGCCATCGCGTCGAAGCCCTCGACCATCTCCGGCACGAGCTGTGCCCCGAGTGAAACGACCAGATGATCGAAGTCAAAGGTCTCTGATCCGGTGCGCACCTGCCTGCCGTCGAGGTCAATCTCCTGGATCACGTCCTGATGGAACTCGATCCCCTTGCGGGCCAGGCGTTCCAGCGGCCGTTGGATCTGGGCTTCTGTGCGACGCCCGACCATCAGCCAGAGCAGGGCCGAGGCGAACAGGTGGTGGGATGATTGATCGACTACGACGATGCGGTGTTCCCTGGGGAGTCGCCGACGCAGATCATGCGCGGCCACGATCCCGCCCGCGCCGCCGCCCAGGATGACGGTGGTGGTTGCACCGGAAGAGGCCGTGCGCCTGGCCGGTTTGCCGGTGGCCGAGGGTTCGGGCTGTGTATCGGCCATACCGTAGAGCTTCTCGATGGCCCGGGTGAACCCGGCCTCGTCGAACTCGGTCTCCCAGAACAGCACCTTGCCGCCCGGTCCCACCAGGATGCTGCAAGGCACCCAGCCGGTGGTGAGCTTGCGGAACAGCCTGCCGTCATCATCCGGGACCACCGGGAAGCTCAAGCCGAACTCCGCCTTCCACTTTTCACACGAGTCCGGCGTCTCGTAGGGGCCGGGGTACACGACCTCGAACCCTCGGTCCTTGAAGCGCTCGAAGAGTCGACGGATGGCAGGAGCCTCCTGCCGACAGGTCAGTCACTTCTCCTTCCAGAAAACGATGAGCAGACCACCGGTTCCCTTGATAGGCAGGCTCAGCTCTTCCAGCGAGAGAATCGTACCTTCCGAGACGCGTTCACACGCCTCCTTTTCGACTTTCATTTCCGCTCTCCTTCTCTCACAACGGATTTGAACTCGACTCGGCAGCTTCCACCGGCAACCCCCGGGCCCGCCAGTCGGGGACGCCGTCCTCCAGGCGCTGGGCCGCGAAGCCCACCGAGAGGAGCAGTTCGACCGCGCTGACGGAGAGCACGCAGTATAGGCCCCGGCAGTACGCCACGACATCGCGGTCGCTCGGAAGCTCGCTCAGGCGGAGCTCCAGGTCGTCAACAGGGATCGACAGCGCACCCGGGATGTGTGCGGCCCGGAACTCCTCGACTGGTCGCACGTCCAGCAGCGTGACATCACCGTTTCGGATCCTCTCCAACAGCTCCTCGCTTTCTATCGCCTCCATGGCCCCGCGTTCGTCCAGGAAGCTCCGTGTGACCCTCTCGATCTCGGCAAGTCGACTCTCAGCGAGGCTTCGAAGGGAGAGGAAGAACTCGCCGACCTCGCTGTCTGCGAGTCGGTAGGTGACGTACAACCCCTGCTTTTCAGTCTCCACCAGCCGCGCTGCTCGGAGCACCTGGAGGTGTTGAGAGGCGTTGGCGATGCTCTGGCCCGCCTCTTTGGCCAGCACGTCCACGGTACGCGGTCCCTGGCAGAGCAGGTCGAGCAGCTCCAGACGGCGGGGGCTGGAGACCGCCTTGCCCACCTTGGCGAACTGCTCGTATACGGCATCCTTGAAACGACGACCTGAGTTCGACATGGCTGCCTCGTCAACAATTCAATCGAATACTATAATAGTGCTTTGGTGCGGGACGTCAAGGGACGAGTTATTGTTCCACGACCCGTTGAGGGCCTTCGAGAGCTTGGGTTACCAGAGAGGGCTTGAAGCCTCTCAGTCTGAGGGCATTGGTCACAACCGATACCGAACTGAGGGCCATGGCTGCGGCCGCGAACATCGGGCTCAGCAGCGGCCCCCCGAGCGCGTATAGCAGCCCCGCGGCGATCGGGATTCCGGCTGCGTTGTAGAAGAAGGCCCACACCAGGTTCTGCTTGATGTTACGCACGGTCGCGCGGCTGAGCTGTATTGCTACCAACACGTCTCGAATCGAGCCGCGCATCAGCACCACACCGGCGGACTCCATGGCGACCTCCGGCTCGGGCCGACCTGTTGAGCCTAGTTTCGGCGCCGCGCTGCTGGT
>CAZNWW010000748.1:0-256 GCA_964576155.1 uncultured Myxococcales bacterium
ACGCGCCCAAGCCGAAGGAATAGGACAGGAAGCCCAACACGGGTCCCGGACCGGCGTCCACGAAGGCCCGAATCTCATCCCGGGTCGTCTCCTCCTCAAGCCGGAGGTCGTTGGCGGCTGCCACGCCCACCACCCAGCGGCGGTCCCGGGGACGGGCGCCGCCGCTCAGGAACGCGTCCGCGCCGAACCGGTGGACCGCTACGTCCACCAGGGCGAGGAGGTCTCCGCGCTCAGCGAAGGTCGAGGTCGTCCAGGG
>CAZNWW010000748.1:266-2364 GCA_964576155.1 uncultured Myxococcales bacterium
GGGCCAGACTTGCAAGCTCGCCTCCGAGTGGTGTAAGGAAGGACTCCGGATGGAACTGGAGCACCAGCCAGGGACGGCGGCGATGACGGATCGCCATGGGCAGGTCGCGACAGCTCCCCACGACCTCGAATGCACCCGCCACCGCGGTACACCTGAGGCTGTGGTACCGGGCTACGGTCCAGTCCCGATCCCAGAGACATACGGTGTCCGCCTTGCCGTGGACACACCCCGCCAGGCGCCCCGTGGCGCCGCCCTCCAATTCGTTGAGGATCTGCATCCCGAGGCAGATCCCCAGGACCGGCCCGCCCCATCCAGCCAGGGAACGGTACCCCGGATAATCCGCAGGTCTCCCGGGCCCGGGAGACACCACCACCAGGTCCCGATCCTCCAGGCTCTCGAAGGCCGCCGGGCCATTTCGGACCACCTCCACCGCAGCCCCGGCCCCCGCGAGGAGGTGCTCCAGGTTCCATGTGAAGCTGTCGTTGTTGTCGATGAGGAGGGTGTTTATCAGGTTAGCCACGTCACGCGTATCGCGCGGGAGGGTCCCCGGAGTCAAGCGCTGCGCACCCTTGACTTCAACAGCGACCCGGTGTCTCCTGTCTCCATGACCCGTCTCCTCCTTATCGAATTCGCGGTCACCGAGAGCTTCCACCGGGCGGTGGAGTTTCCATTCCTCCACGGGCTGGCGAAGAGCCGGGAGGTCCCGGTGCGGTGGGTGCGCTTCGGCGTCTCCGCGGCGGCGGAATTCCACGGCGAAGGGTCGGGCGTGCCACTCTCGGGCGAGGACACAGCCGCGGCAGCCCACCATATGGACGAGTTCAACGCTGATCTGGTGGTATTCAGCCACAGACCTGCCGCGTCGGTCGTCGCAGCCCTCAACCGCGGGCGGACAGACGTCCGGTACCGGTACGCAGAGTTCGCCAGCAAGGGCGAGGAGGGCGCCGAGGTCATGGACGGCGTCACCGTGGAGCGCCTGCGCGGCGACCTCGGCCCGCTCCTCGGTATAGACGACGTCCAGGTCGGCGCCAGCCTCCTGGAGGCCGCTACGCCGGACTTCGGCTTCGTCCCAGGCAACGATGCAGCCCGGGAGATGGAGGTCCTCCCCTTCCTGATCATCGGTGAGGAGTGCACCTGGAATCGCTCCTTCTCCGGCAACCCGTTCTACGAAAGCCTCGACCTGTCGGCCTGCTTCCGGGACGGAGGCTGCGCGTTCTGCGCGCGACCGGACAACCGGCGCCACTGGTCCATTGCCCCAATGGACCTCCTCGATCGCCAGCTCCGCGCGTTAGCGGCGACGTCCCCGACCTTTGGTCGACGTCTCCGGATGCGCCTGGTCGGCGAGCCCGTCATCCGGAACATCCGGGAGGTCGCAGCCCGTGTCCTGGACGCGGGCCTCCCTGCATCGGACCTGCTCCTCGACAGCCGCGCTGATACCTTGATCCAGGTAGCGGACGACCTGCGGATTGCCCTCACCGACCTGGACGGCAGCGGTCACTGCCTCCACATCTGCCTCATCGGCATCGAGAGTTTTTCATCGAGGGAGCTGAGACGCTTGAACAAAGGCCTCCGCGGCGAGGACAACATCGACGCGGTCCGCGCTCTCTTCGCATTGGAGGCGGAATACCCCGGCCGCTTCGCGTTCCGGCAATACGGCGGCTTGAGCCTGATCACCTACACGCCCTGGACCGCGCCCGAGGAGCTGGACCTCAACCTCGCGGTGCTGGAGCTGCTGGAGCTGGCGCCCTACGCGGGGAAGCACCTCACCGGCCGGCTCCGCCTCTACCCGGGCCTGCCCCTCGAGGCCAGGACTCGGGCCGACGGGCTCCTGCGTGATCGCTACGACGATCCCCTCCTGGACACAGCGCGCCTGACCTTCTACGAGAACGAGATCCCGTGGGCGTTCCAGGCGCCAATCATGGAGCCCATCAACCGGCTCCTGGTCCGGCTGGAGCACGACGGGGACGCAGAGGACCCGTGGACCGCGTCGGTCCGCGCCCTGGACCACGAAGCCCGGGCCGGCGCCCTGCGCCGCACCACCCTGGCCCACATTCTCATCCGCGAGGCCCTGCGCCTGGCCTGGCCGCAAGTTACAGATATC
>CAZNWW010000749.1:0-2359 GCA_964576155.1 uncultured Myxococcales bacterium
CCGGGCCCCCCCCCCCCCCCGGAACACAACGCGTGGTCCCCGTGCCGGTCCCCCAGATCGAGATCCCGCGGTTCAAGTTCGGCGATCAGAACCAGCAGGGCGTCGGCTCCGGAGAGGGCGAAGAGGGCGACGGCCTCGCGCAGGACGGAGAGGGCCAGGGAGAGGGCGCCGGCAAGGCCGGCAAGGAGCCGGGGCAGCACGAGATCGAGGTGGACGTGCCCATCGAGGATCTGGCGGAGATCCTCGGGGAGGAGCTCAAGCTCCCCCGCATCAAGCCCAAGGGCGCCAAGTCCATCGAGGTGGAGCAGCATCGTTACACAGGAATTGCGCCCGTGGGGCCTGAATCCCTGCGGCACATGAAACGGACCTTCAAGAAGGCCCTGAAGCGCCAGATTGCGTCGGGGAACTACGACCCGGACGACCCGGTGATCATCCCTGTTCGGGCGGACAAGGTCTTCCGCGCACCCAAGACCAGGCGATCCCACGAAGCCAACGCGGCCATCATCTACATGATGGACGTCTCCGGATCCATGGGCGACGAACAGAAGCGCGTGGTGCGCATCGAGTCCTTCTGGATCGACACCTGGCTGAGGCATAACTACAAGGGCGTCGTCTCGCGATACATCATCCATGATGCCCGAGCGCGCGAGGTGGACCGGGAGACATTCTTCCACACCCGGGAGTCCGGCGGGACCATGATCTCGTCCGCGTTCGCACAATGCGCGGACATCCTGGACAACGACTACCCCCAAGAGGACTGGAACATCTACCTCTTCCACTTCTCCGACGGGGACAACTGGTCTCAAGACGACACGGACAAGTGCATGGGGCTCCTCACGGACAACCTGCTGCCCCGGTCCAACCTGTTCTGCTACGGGCAGGTCAAGAGCCCCTATGGCTCAGGGCAGTTCATCAAGGATCTCGAGAAGCAGTTCCCCGGAGACGAGCGCGTGGTCCTCTCCCGGATCGATGACCGGGACGGCATCGTCGACTCCATCCGAGACTTCTTCTCGCAAGGAAGGTGATCATGGGCCTGCCCCTCCACCTCTGGAAGATCAAGGAGGAGATCCTGGGCCACGCCCGGGAGTACGGCCTCGACCCCTTCGAGACCATATTCGAGATGGTGGACTACAAGACCATCAACGAGATCGCGTCCCTCGGCGGCTTCCCGGTGCGCTATCCGCATTGGCGCTTCGGGATGGAGTACGAGCGGATGAGCAAGTCCGACAAGTACGGACTCCACAAGATCTACGAGATGGTGATCAACAACGACCCCTGCTACGCCTACCTCCAGGAGGGGAACACCCTCCTGGACCAGAAGCTGGTCATGGCCCACGTCTATGGACACTCGGACTTCTTCAAGAACAACATGTGGTTCTCGCACACCGACCGGAAGATGATCGACGAGATGGCCAACCACGCCGCTCGGGTGCGCACCTACATAGATCGCCACGGCCTTCCGGAGGTGGAGCGGTTCCTGGACCGCTGCCTCTCCATCGACAACCTGGTGGATCCCTACCACCCCGAGATCTCGAGCCGACAGACGGAGGCCGACGTACGCGAGAATGGTGAGACGGTCGAGCCCCGGCGTATCGAGGGGCCCTCCTACATGGACAAGTACCTGAACCCCGATGAGTACATCGAGGAGCAGCGCCTGCTCATCACCAAGGAGCGAGAAGCCCTCAAGAAGGTCCCGGCTCGGCCGGAGCGTGACATCATGGGGTTCCTGCTGGAGTACGCGCCCCTGGAGGCCTGGGAACGGAACCTCATGAGCCTGGTTCGGGAGGAGTCCCTCTACTTCTCCCCCCAGGGCATGACCAAGATAATGAACGAGGGATGGGCGTCCTACTGGCACTCCAAGATCATGACCCAGCGTGCCCTTGACTCTTCTGAGATTGTAGACTTCGCGGACCGGCACTCCGGCACCATGGCCACGTCCGAGCAGAACCTGAATCCCTACAAGCTGGGGATCGAACTGTTCCGGGACATCGAAGTGCGCTGGGACAAAGGGCGCTACGGCAAGGACTGGGAGGAATGCGACGACCTCCGTGAGAAGAACATCTGGGATCGGGACCTCGGCCTCGGACGGGAGAAGATCTTCGAGGTGCGGCGGGTCTATAATGACGTGTCCTTCATCGACGAGTTCCTCACCACGGAGTTCTGTATCAGCCAGAAACTCTTCACCTGGGCCTGGAAGGAACGCCGGGGTGAGGTCGTCCTGGACTCCCGGGACTTCCGCAAGATCAAGGAGCAGCTCCTCGTGCAGCTCACCAATTTCGGTCAGCCGGTCATCGAGGTGGTGGACGCCAACCATGGTAACCGGGGCGAGCTGATGCTGCGGCATCGGGACAGGTCGCGT
>CAZNWW010000750.1:0-2357 GCA_964576155.1 uncultured Myxococcales bacterium
CGGGGCCCAAGGACGTGGGTGGGCACCCGGTGACCAGGAAGCTAGCGAAAACCAGGCTCAGGATGGTCCGTAGGGACGTTGATCGGGTGACCATCATCTATCCTCCCTTACTACAGTGTCTTGTCAATAGAATGCATCGCGCAGAACGATACCAGGGGGTGGGGATCAAGTCAAAGGGAGAGTTCGAGCCTCAGAGGCGGTCAGCGGCCAGTTCTGCGAGGGCCGAGCGCTCCCCGCGAGTGAGGGTGATGGAGCCGGCGAGGCCGACCCCTTTCATGCGCTCCACGGTGTAGGTGAGGCCGTTGTTCATCGCGTCCAGATAGGGCTGATCGATCTGGTAGGGATCCCCGGTGAGCACCACCTTGGTTCCCTCCCCGGCCCGGGTGAGGATCGTCTTCACCTCGTGGTGGGTGAGGTTCTGGGCTTCGTCCACCACCAGGAACTGGTTCGGAATCGATCGCCCGCGAATGTAGGTCAGGGGCTCGATCTCCAGGAAGCCCATATCCTTGAGTTCCTGAAAACCCCTGCCCGCGCCCCGCTCCTTCTTGGTGGTGGACATGAGGAGATCCACGGAGTCATGAATCGGCTTCATCCAGGGGTTGAGCTTCTCGTCCACGGTCCCCGGCAGGAAGCCGATGTCCCGCCCGAGGGGAAAGATCGGGCGGGAGACGAGGAGCTTGTTGTGGGTCTTGTCGTCGGTGACCTTGTGCAGTCCCGCCGCGATGGCCAGGAGGGTCTTGCCCGTACCGGCCTTTCCAGCGAGGGTCACCAGCTTGACGTCATCGTCCAGGAGGAGGTCCATGGCGAAGCGCTGCTCACGGTTCCGGGGACGGATGCCCCAGATGGGCGCCTCCAGCCGGGGCACGGGGGCCAGGCAGTCCCCGCTGGTAGCCACCCGGGCTAGCGCGGACTGGGACGCGTTGGTCGGGTCCTGGAGGGTGACGAAGAGGTTCGGCACCGGCTCCAGGCCCTCCGGGATCGGCGCTGAGCCTTTGCGGAAGAGTTCATCGATGAACCCTGCCGGGGCCACCAGATCTCGATGCCCCTGGTACAGCTCGTCGATCTTGACCTGGGCCCGCTTGTAGTCCTGCGCGTCCAGGCCGACCGCGTCGGCCCGGATCCGTAGGTTGGTATCCATGGTGACGAAGACCGTAGGTCGGCCCTGATTGAGCGTGTCGTTGGTCGCCACCTCGAGCGCCACAGCCAGGATCTGGTCATCCTTGTGGTTCATGGACAGGAACACAGGCGGGATGGGGGACGTCGCGAAGATCACCCGGATCGAGCCGCCCCCGTCCGTGGCGATCCCGTCCCGGATGGAGCCCTTCTTGCGGTAACCGTCGATCTGCCGGGACACGAAGCGGGCGTTACGCCCCAACTCGTTGAGATCCTTTTTGAAAGTATCGATCTCCTCGATGACGTAGATGGGGATGATGACGTCGTTGTCCTCGAAGGCCTGGAGAGCCCCCGCGTCGTGGAGCAGGACGTTGGTGTCGAGCACGAAGTTCTTGCGCATCGTTCCCTCGCAGGATGCTGGGACGTAAAAAAAAGACAACTAGCACAGCAGGGATCCTCGAACCATCGCTTTCGTGCATACGAATCAACAAAAGCGCTTGATTCAAGGGGTGCCGTTGCGTATGTTCCCTCGCCGACCGACTCTAAAGAATCAAAGGGAGGATTCAGACATGAAGGGACGAGTGATCTTGATTACTTTGGCGGCGGTGCTCTCTTGGAGCGGCGCGGCCTTGGGCCAGTCCTGCGACGGAAACTGCACATTGTTCGACTCCGAGGCGACCTGCCAGTGCGATTCCGCATGCTGGGGCATTGGCGACTGCTGCGAGGACATCTGCGACTTCTGCGTAGATACTTATGTCGACGAGTGCGGCTGCGTGCCCGACTGCGACGACAAGGAATGCGGCTTCAACGGATGCTACGGGGTCTGCGGCGATTGCGCCGCCGGCTTCGGCTGCGTCGACGGGGCCTGCGTAGAGGGCGCCTGCGAAAACGAAGGCGACATCCCGGACTGCGACGGTGATTGCGGTCCCGAGAGCTGGCTCGGCGACGACATCTGCGACGACGGGAACTACGGCAATAACTTCAACTGCGAGCAGTTCAACTGGGACGAGGGCGACTGCGCGCCGCCCTGCGAGCCGATCCAGACCTGCGAAGAGGTGGGCGTGGAATGCGGCCCCCACCCGGAGTGCCTACAGGACGAGGCTGCCAACTGTGGCGGCTGTACCGAGGGCTCATGGTGCGACGCCGGCGCCTGCCTGGAATGCTCCTGTGAGGGCCTCGAATGCGGCACCAACGAATGCGGTGACTCCTGCGGCGAGTGCGCGGACGGCTTCGGCTGTGAAGAC
>CAZNWW010000751.1:0-2347 GCA_964576155.1 uncultured Myxococcales bacterium
ACGGCGACACGTTCACGATCACCACGCCGCCCCCAAGCTCCTGGCCGTCCCGCGTCAGGGTCCCCTTCCCACGGCCGCCCGCGTGGATCTGAGCCTTCACTGCGAGGACACCGTTTTGGAGCCCCTCGAACTGCTCGGCGATAGACGTTCCTTCCGCAATCGCAACCCCCTTCGGCACCGGGATGCCGAAGCTGGCGAAGAGCTGCTTCGCCTGGTACTCATGTATCTTCATTTTCACTCCCTAATTGAGTGTTCCGCAGGACAATAGAAACCTTGGAGATTTGTGTCAAGCACAGGGTCTTCGGTCCGGTGGTGCGGTGGCGTTGTATGAGGTAGACTGCGGACGGCGAGCGGAGTCTGGCGGAGGGAGAACGCATCCAATGAGCAAAGAGACGATTGGAGGAGATCTGGCGGCCAGGGTACTGCCGGTCTGCCCCGAGTGTATCGTGCCCGCGGGCGATGAGAGCTGCCCCGGATGCGGGGTGGCGTTCGAGGTGCGGGACGCGCTGTTGACCGTGGTCCTGGACAAAGCCAGCGTCAAGGACCAGGACGTCCTTGGGGCCGTGGAGTTCACCGCAGGTTCCTGGAATCCGAAGACCCGCATTGCGATCATTCGCACCCCCGAGGAGTGGGGTGCGTTGTACAAGTCGGGCGGGCGCATCCTGCGACGGAAGGGCACGGACATCATCGGACCCACAGGGGTCAGCTTCGAGTTCGGGGATCCGGTGCTGGAGTGCATGGCCACCCGCAAGACCTCGACCCTGCGGGCCTGTATGAGTCAAGGCCTCGGCGAGAGCTACTGCAATGCGCTCCCCGGGCTCCTCCCCCTCGCCGACGCACCCAATCACATGAGCCTCGCAGACGGCCTCAGGGATCGGGGCCTGGACGCCACCTCCCTGGTCGCGGCGGTGATCGATCGCCTCTCTGGCCTGGACGACAGCCCTGTCCGCTGCCCGCTCTTCGGGCCGGCTCTCGCGGAGGCGCCCACCGGGGATGTGCTCATCGAGGCAGCGGCCAGCGCCACGCACGGCGCGGCGGACAACCACGTCCTGGTGGTTCCCCACGGGGCCCGCGGGGATGCAGAGGAGGAGGCGCCTACCTGGGACGAGGTGCCCATGCCCGCGCCCGGATCCGAGGACGTCCTCAACCCGGTGGGGTCGCCGCCGGACGCGCCCCTGCAGTGGGGTGCTGCCCAGGAGAACGCGGTGGTCGGAGAGAGGGGCGGCGTCCCGGTGCTCCTGACCGTGGATGCCGACGGGGGCGGGTGGTCCCTGCCGCCGATGCGACACCCCGGAGATCTCTGCATGGTGGTCCCGTCCCGGTGGTTCCTGTTCTGGCGGCGGTTCGCCAGAGCCCGTCGAGGGGAGAGCCAGGCCTCGTGGTATTTTCCCGCCGCCGGCTTGCCGACGCTGAAGACCATGCCGGCATCCGTGCAGGCGCTGGCGTACTTCGGATCGGTCCCCATCGGCCCGCCGGTGATGCTGGTGGCGTCGTCCCAGCGTCTGGTGATCCACTGGATAGACGAAGACGAGCCGCCCGCGGTGATAGCGGGGACCGATGTGTCCGGTGAGCAATGGCGAATGGCCCCGTTGGGGGATCGTTTCCTGGTCCTTCTGAGCGATGACGGGGATCTTCTCTTGTACGGAAACAATGTGATCTGGCGGCTGTCGCCGTCGCGCTCCGGAGAGAGGTGGCCGGTGAACCCGTGGCATTCGGCCCTCTTCGACGGGACGCGGACGATCCTGCCTGTGCCGCGAATCGGGCTGGCCATACTATCCAGCGATGGCCACCGCCTGAGCATTCTCACCCTTGATGTCGCTGCCGCCGCTGAGGCAGCTACGAGCCTCGAACTCACGCCGCCCGTGGAGGTCCGGGATGACATCCTGCTCCCCTGGCAGGCCACCTCCATGGGGGTTGACCGGGAGGGTCGCATCCACCTCGCCGGAGAGCGGGGGATGATTCTCTTGGATCCCCACGCCCGGACCCGGTCCGTGACTACGCTGGACGGAGCCCGCGCCCTGGCCCTGGACACCGGCGGATGGGTGCTCGAGGACGACGACGGGATCCGACGCATACTCGTGGGCGTGCCCCCGCCTGTAGAGGACTTCGGTGGGGATCTCGTGCCCTTCCTCAAGCAGCTGGAGGAGGCCGCTCAGGAGGCCGAGGACCTGAGGCCTCGCCGCACCTCCATGGTGGAGAACCTGTACTCTCTCATGCGCCGTCGGGCTCGCAGGGCGCGCCGACAGGGTGAATGAAGATCCTGCTGACCAGCGGCGGCACCGAGGAGGCGATCGACGACGTACGCTTCGTGGGGAACCGGAGCACCGGAGCCCTGGGCGCCCGGATC
>CAZNWW010000752.1:0-2336 GCA_964576155.1 uncultured Myxococcales bacterium
CGAGGCGGTCTACGAGGTTCCTGATGTGACGGGCGATGAAGACGAGGAATCGGCGGTGGTGCTTACCCAGTTCGTCGGTGCGACTACGAAGTCTCAGGAAGGGGCTATCCATCGGGCCCCTGGGACATCAGGGTCCCACCGAACCCGACTGGGAGGCGCGCGCAGCGTCGAAACCGGCGCGGAAGGCTTTGAGGTTCAAATCCTCGGTTCCCCGCGGGACCCGGGCCCGGATCGCAGACTCCACGGAGTCCTTCTGAACGATGCTGGAGACGGCGACGATGACGCCCAGGGCCAGAATGTTGGCCATGAGGGACCGGCCCACCTCCTTCGCAGCGATCTCGTGGATCGGGAGACCGACCACCTGACCGGAGTTGGAGGGCACCTGCTTCACGAACTGGGAGTCCACGACGAGGACACCGCCGGGTTTCAGATCCGACGAGTACTTGTCGCAGGCTTCCTGCGTGAACGCGAGGAGGAGGTCCAGCTGCGTCGCCTTCGGGTAATCGATCTCGTCATCGGAGATGATCACCTCGGACTTGCTGGCGCCCCCCCGGGCCTCCGGGCCATAGGACTGACTCTGGGTTGCGTTGCGATCCTCATAGATCGCTGCAGCTTCTGCCAGAACCTTCCCCATGAGGATAAGGCCCTGTCCCCCGGAACCACTCAGACGAATTTCATAGCGGTAGCTCATCGGTCACTTCCCGCCCACAGGCGTTCTATCAGTGCCAAGTACTCAGCAGCGTACTCCGGCTTCTGTCGGTCTGCAATGATCCCTGTAAGAATTGCGTCGTCCATGGTCGGCGGGTTTTCAGGGTTGATCGATTTGATGGGCACAGCCCGCTTCTTGAGATCTTCCATCATCGCAACCGGGGTCTTGAGCTTGTTCTTGCGACCGTAGGCGGTCGGACACGGCGTCATCGCCTCGACCATGGAGAAGCCGCTGTGCGCCAGCGCCTGCCGGATCAGCTTCTGCAGCGCGACTGCGTGGAACACCGTCTGGCGCGCTACGAAAGACGCCCCCGCGGCAGCGACCATCGCCGAGATGTCGAAGGCGTGGTCCACGTTTCCGTGGGGCGCGGTGGTGGCCCAGTCGCCCCAGGGGGTAGCGGGCGAGCATTGGCCGCCGGTCATCCCGTAGATGTGGTTGTTGTACAGGATCACCGTGATGTCCATGTTGCGCCGGGCGGCGTGGATCAGGTGGTTGCCGCCGATCGCCGACGCGTCGCCGTCCCCGGTCGTCACCACGACCTTCAGGTCGGGTCGGGTCATCTTGACCCCCGTGGCGAAGGGTATAGCGCGCCCATGGGTCGTATGAAGGCTGCACGCGTCCACGTAGCCGGTCGCGCGGCTGGAGCAGCCTATGCCGGAGACCATGACGACCTCGTTCATGTCCCAGTCCAAATCATCGATGGCCCGCATCGTCGCGGCCAGCGCTATACCGTTTCCACAGCCGGGACACCAGATGTGGGGAATGTGGTCTCTTCTCAGGTAGGGTTCAACCGAGGTCACCATCACACACCCCCTGCGACGAAGTTGTACATTTCGTCCGGGTGGATCGGCTCGCCGCCCACCTTGGAGAAGAGGTCAACCTGGCAACGTCCGGCTGCGGCGCGCTGGACCTCGCCCACGAGCTGCCCCATGTTCATCTCCGCTACGACGATGCGATTCACCCGCGCCGAGATGGCGGCGACGGGCGCGTCGAGGAAGGGCCAGATGCTCTTGGGTCGGAACAGCCCCCAGCGCTTGCCCTCGCTCTGCGCCCGCTTCACAGCGGAGCGGGCGCTACGTGCGACCGCGCCGTAGGCGTAAAGGATCACTTCAGCGTCCTCGGTGTGCTCCTCGTCCCAATCATCGATGATGTCACGATGGGCCGTCTCGATCTTGTCCCGGAGGCGGATCAACAGCCTTTGGGCCACCGCTGGGTCATTGGACGGGAATCCCGACTCCTGATGAAGGAGCCCGGTGACGTGGAACTTGTAGCCGGTACCAAAGGGAACCAGCGGTGGCACGAGATCGTCGGTGTACTCGTAGGGGAGGTAGTCCTCAGGGGTCTTGTTCGTCTTCTTCCGATCGATCAGCTCCAGATCCTCGACCAGGGGCAGGCGGACCTTCTCGGTCACGTGGCCGATGATCTCGTCCATGAGGAGAATCACGGGAGTCCTGAGGGCCTCCGCGATGTTGAAGGCCTTCACCGTGAGATGGTAGGTCTCCTGGACGCTGGAGGGATAGAGCACCACTATGGAGTGATCACCGTGGGTGCCCCAGCGGGCCTGCATCACGTCCCCCTGCGCAGGCAGGGTCGGGAGCCCGGTGCTCGGTCCACCGCGCTGGACGTT
>CAZNWW010000753.1:0-2335 GCA_964576155.1 uncultured Myxococcales bacterium
TCTCGGCGGCGAACTTCATGGAGAAGCCCAGACCGCCCCGCTCGATGTCGGTGATGTACAGGAACAGGATTCCCAGCATCAGGTAGAAGCCGAGACGTTCCCACATCTCGGTTAGAAAGAGGGCACGCAACCCAGTAGGATGGCCTTTCTGGGCAGGGGTGGTGTTTGCCATCTGGTCCTCCGCATTCAGGATTTTCTCGAACTTACTCGGGACGTGGGGGGATGGTCAACAGTGGGGATGACTTTCATCACTATTTTTCATGAGGGCTCCGGCCAGTTACAATCTCTTCATGTTCTCGAAGCGATGGGGACTTCCATGTCGTTCCGTTCCGTCATCCTGGTCTCCGCCCTTCTCGCCGCATGCTCGCAGCCGGCGGAGCCAGGCTCACCGGTAGCGGATGTCGGAGTCGACGCGGTCACCGATTCTGGAACGCCGCCTCCGCCGAAGATCAGCAATGTGGCCGCCTACCAGAACCCTGCCAACGCCCTGTCCTGGTTCGTGGAGTGGGAGACCGACGTAGCAACGCCCACCCACCTGTCGGTGGATTGCGGCCCCGACTACCAGCACGTGTTTCAATCGAAGAGCGTGTTCTCCCACCACGAGGTGTTCGTCATGGGGCTCTTCGAGGGAGCTGACTGCGCCCTCGAAGTCCGCGCCGAGGCCGGCGGGCTCGTGGCCAACGAGGCGCTGACCATCGAGGACGTGGGGCCGGTGCCGGAGACCTTCCCCGACCTGGAGATGTTCTTCCTCGCTGAGGCTGGTGTGTTCCCCGGGTGGACAGCGTGGTCCCTCAGCGACAACGACCAGGGGGGCCCCTTGAGGATCTTCGTGGTCGACCACGAGGGCCGATATCGATGGTACCACCTCGGGGACGATTCGGTGAAGGCCGGCGCGGGGGCGGAGATTCAGGCCATCGACGGGGGCCTCCTCCTGGCCGCGGGGGGACCGGAGATGTTCCTCGGGTGGGACGGGAATCCCATCTGGGAGGCCCCGTTCAGCGCGCACCACGACATGCGCTTCAGTCCATTCAACGACGACCACCTCCTCTACCTCGGCATCAGCGGAAAAGACTGCCCGACCACGGAGCACACCCTGGAAGAGTTCGACATGGTCGACCAGGAGACGGTGTGGCAATGGCGGATCTGTGAGCACTACACCCCGCCGGATCCCTACGACGGCTGGGCGCACGTCAACACCATCGAGCCGTTCCCGGGCGAGCGCGCCGTGCTCCTGAGCGTCCGCAACCAGGATCTCCTCATGCGGGTGGACAGGGACACAGGAGAGATCGACTGGACCCTGGGGTGGGGCGGGGACTTCGAGATGGCGACCGAGGATCTCTTCCTCCGCCAGCACGCACCCGAGATCCTCGAGAACGGCGAGATCCTCCTCTTCGACAACGGAATGAGTCAGAAAGAAGTGAACCGCAAGAACGAGGACCCGGCCAAGGTCCGACCGGTGAGCCGGGTGATCCAGCTGGCGCTCTCATTCCACGAGGACGGCAGCCCCGACGCTGCCGAGGTCACCTGGGAGTACCTGGATCCTGAGCTCTTCGCGTTCGCCCGCTCCGAAGCCGATCGGCTCCCCAACGGCAACACCCTGATCACCTACAGCCAGCTCGCACCCGACATGGACTCCTGGCTCCGGGAGATCGACCAGGACCAGGGTACGGTCTGGGAGCTCCATACCCCGCCGGGTTGGTCCACCTATCGCGCAGAACGTATCACGCCGGTCTATGGCGAGATCAGGATCGGCGATGACTCCTAACTGACTCGGATTCCTGGTACAATCCTCTCTGTTGGTTCAGACCGAGAGGGAACCCGATGTCGATTCGTCACCTCTTCCTGCTCGCACTCCTGGTCGTCATGGGATGCTCTCCAGCTTCAGAATCGATTGGGATCGATACCTACGATTCAGCGGATGTTGTTGACTCGATTTCCGAACCGGACTCCGTCCAAGTAGAGCTCATCGGATCGGATCTGAGCGGAGACTTGCCGCCGGGTGACTTGGTGGAGGATCTCATGGCCCTCGACGGGGCGTCGTCCTGTGAACCGGGGACGGGGTGTTTCGGTGATCCCTGCGACGACAACGCGAATTGCCTCTCCGGTTGGTGCGTCGAGCATATGGGAGAAGACGTCTGCGCCAAGGACTGCGCGGAGGACTGCCCGCCGGGATGGAGCTGTCGTCCCGTGGGCACCGGTGGGCCCGACGTGACCTCCGTGTGCATCTCCGAGGTCTCGAATCTCTGCAAGCCCTGCGCTGCGGCTGTGGACTGCAAGGCCCTGGGCGGCGCGGACGACGTCTGCGTGGCCTATGGCGACGAGGGCAGCTTCTGTG
>CAZNWW010000754.1:0-2330 GCA_964576155.1 uncultured Myxococcales bacterium
AGATCTCGGCGATGCGCACGAGGTACTGGACCTTGTAGTCATCGTCCTCGATTAGTTCGAGGGTCTGCTCCAGCACCGAGACGTAGGAATCCCAGTTTCCGGAGGCCTCGGCGAGGCGCTCCAGCTCACGGTGTACATCGGGATCGCGCCAGTCCACCTGGTAGGCCTGGACGTATGTGAAGAAGGCCTCGTCGAGCTGGCGCAGGCGGTCCTCCTGGACCTGGCCCTTATCCAACAACATGGCGAGGCGGGCCTCGTCGTCGAGGTCCGGGTCCCCGGCGAGGACCAGCTCCATGGTCTCCACCAGGTTGTCCCACTTGCCGAGGGTCCGATACACGGACGCCAGGGACCGGGCCGCGTCGACGTTGTCGGGCTGGACTGCGAGGATCTGCTCGAGGATCTTGGCCAGGTGGCGCTCCTCCCCCTTCTTGGAACGGAACTGGTCCGCCATGGTGAGGAGGATGTGCACCTTGATGGTGTCCTCTTCCTCGTCCTTCACGAGGCTCTCGAGGGCCCGCACGTACTCGTGGGGCGTCCCGAAGTTGTCGAAGAACCACTTGATGGCCTCGAGGTCCTTGGACTGCAGGGTGATCTTCCGCAGCTCGACCTTGGCGCGGCCGTGGCTCGGATCCAGCCCCAGGAGACGGCGCCAGGCGTCCGCGGCGCGCTCGTAGTCGTGGAGACGCACGCCCAGGAGGATCGCCATCTTCTCCAGGATCCCGGCGCTAGCGCCGGATTCGCCGAGGAGGCTGAGCTTGGTCTCCAGGAGGTCGGCCAGGGCCTCGTGGTTCTTGGCCTTCTCGTAGAGCCCCTCCAGCGCGGTCACCGCGTCGATGTTCTCGGGCTCTGCCTGGATGACCCGCTGCCAGAGTTGGATCCCCGCCTCCGGCTTCGCTATACGCTCCGCGGCCAGCCCCGCCAGATCCTTGAGGCGGATCAGACGCAGTTCCTCATCCTCCTCGCCGTCGACCTCGAGCATCGCGACGCGGATGAAGTTGGCCCAGTCCCGGCGCTTCTCGTAGATATCCTTGAGCTGAGCCGTGGCCTCGATGTCCCCGGGCACCAGGTTCAGGATCACCTCGTAGGACTTCATGGCCTCGGTCACGTTGGAGAACTTCTCGAGCAGGATGCCCGCGATGCGGCGGTGGAGCTCGACGAGGAGCTCAGGGTCCTCCTCGACCTCGGCGCGCTTCCGGAGGAGTTTCACGAGATCGGGGAAGCGGTTCGTGGTCTCGTAGTGTGTGCCAAGGGCATCCAGCGCGCTCTGGTCCTGGGGGTTGATCGCCAGGATCTCCTGGTAGACCTTCGTGACCTTGCTCTCCGCGTTCATCTTGTCGCGGTAGATGGGCACCAGATCCCTGAGGAGGGCAATCTTGTCGTCGCCCTCGTCGTCGCCCTTGCGCTTGATCTGGGCCCAGATCAGGTCGGCCAGCGCGTGCCACTTCCCGGCCTTGCGAAGGATCTCCAGGAGCCGGGCCTCAGCCTCGAGGTTCCCGGGATCAGCCTTGTGGACCTGCTGCCAGTATGCCGCTGCACGATCCGTGTTGTTCGCTGCGTCCGCCAGGCGGGCCAGCTCGAGGCGGGCCTCGTACTCGGCCTGGGATGCCTCCTCGGCCTCCGACCGAGCCATGAGGAACTGCTCGAGCTTCCGCCAGTTGTTCTTCCGGACATAGAAGCCCTTGTAGAAGTCGGTCAGCCCCGCGGCCAGGGGGGAGTCCTGCGGGATCTTGCGGAAGTACATCTCCGCTACGTCTTCATTGGCGAGGCGGTCACGGAAGACACAGCCGACGGCATACTGGACAGCCGGGGCCTTGTCCGCCGCCTTGGACCTGGCGCGGAAGTCGGCTACCCGGAGCAGGTTCTCCAGTTCGCTCCCCTCGCCCACGATATCCGCCAGCTGCTGGATGAAGTCCTGGATCTCATCCTGCTCCGCTACCTCCAACAACGCGTCGAACTCGGTCTGGAACGCCCGGGTGTTAGACGGATTGTCGGTAAGCGCAGTCCTCAGCTCATCGATGCCCATTCGATTGCTCCCTTCTCTCGCAAGATTGCAGCATATGAACGCAGTTGCACGCGCCCATGCGCGACGTAAATTATCACACCTGAATTTGGGGGTAAAAGGGGAAATGGCAACGAGACAAATGGCCCTAGTCGTGTTTCGAGTACCGCAATATCTGTTGCTGCTGCGTACACGCGAAGAGATCCTCGGGATCACGGCCCCACAGGCCGGTGATCAGGCTGTTCTCGATCACCGCCCACTGCTCGCGTACGCCCTCCGGTGAGATCACCTCGAGTCCCTCCCAGGGCTCCTTCGTCCCGATCCATATGAT
>CAZNWW010000755.1:0-2329 GCA_964576155.1 uncultured Myxococcales bacterium
GCACGAACCGCTCCTCGGCGGGCTCTTGAATCAGGGACCGCTCCAGGACGTTGCGCATCCGTGCAATGACCTTGGCCCTATCGTCCGAATGGACAAAGTCGAGAGCAGGCCGCCCGTAGATCTCTACGGGGCTGGAATAGCCGACGATCCGCACCGCGGCTTCGTTCGCGTAGACGATACCCTTCGCTGTATGGACGAGGATGCCCATGGGCGCGTTTTCCACAAGGAATCGGTATCGATCCTCGCTCTCTCTAAGCGCATCCTCGGCGGTTTGTTCACCAGGGAACGGGGTGGTTTGCTCGTCGGTCATATCTGCTTCTCGGCGGTCAAATACGCCGCTGGTTCATGATCATCGACGTGTGGGCAAAATGCAAACGATATTCAGCCACTAGGAGCCCCTGAGAAAGGGAACCGGGAAGGTCAATCGCTGCAGAGCCACGCCGGGGGCCAGTCCTCGTCGGGGAGGAGGTTGCAATTTCCGGTCGTGTGGATGCAGAGGTCTTCTTCACAGACAGAAGGCGCCCCATCCGGGACCTCATCCTCGAAAAGCTGGAAGATCTGGAAGTTGGCCTGATCCGCGACGTAGTTCTGGCCCTCTCCGTCGATCTCCATGTAGAGCCCGCCCACTGCCATGGTACCGTCCCACCTTGATCTGCCGTCCTGCACCGTGATCCGCCCGTGCATCACGATATCCTGTAGCTCGAAGTAGATCGGACCAATCGTCTGCTTCAGGGTGTAGGCCTCCGTGTCGAACACGAGCTCATCGGGATCGTCGGCGTCTCGCTTGGTCTTGCCGCGGACGGTGAAGATGAAGCCCTCCACCCCCGGATCCGGCAGGAGCAGAGCGGGGTCGTCGGTGTTCGGCGGCGCATCGGGGATGGGATCCGAATCGATCATGACCCAGAGAAAAGCGCCGGTGAGCTGGTCGATCTGCACCTCGGCATGGAACTGCTGCGGCAGCTTGATCGGGTTGGTAAACTCCGCGTGGAAGAGATGGAAGCCCTCGGTGACGCCGAGGGGCTCCAGGACCACGTCTCCGTCCTCCCCAGCGTCATCGGGTTCGACGATGTCCGCGTAGGGATCCCACCGCTCCTCGATGATCCCGAAGTCATAAAAAGTCGAGACCTTGCGTCGATTGCCGGCGTCATCTTCGAGCGCGCCGGTCACCTCGAGGCGCAGCGGCTCGCCGAAGGGGCCGAGCGCGTCCTCCTCGACCAACTCGATGGTGGCCGCCTCGCGCCCGGGCTCCATGAGCAGCCGAACCCCGCCCGCTTCGCCGCAGGGGCTCGATCCGGGAGTGCAGATCTCGAGGACCGGCCCATATTCAGGCAGCAGGTTCCCCTCGATGTCATAGTAGCTCTTGTTGCCGGGCCAGACCCTCACCTCCAGGGAGGAGGTCTTCACGGGCTCCGAGAATTCCAGTCTGATAGGCTCGCCGGAGACGAACGCGTTAGACTCCGGGATCACCAGGGTGACCTCGGGGGGCGGGTCGTAGCGGCAGCCGGCGAGCGCGATAACGACGATGATAACGTACAGGAGGTGTCTCATGCTCTTCCTCCTCAAAATATAAAGGTGAAGCGGTTCTCGACCAGGAAGGCGGGCACAGCGTCCCCGGATTCGTCCAGGAGCGCGTCCCCCGGGAAGAGGACGGCGCCCTCTACGGTCCAGAGGAAGTGGCCCTTCCAGTCGAACTCCACCTGGAGATCCAACTCCGTCCCATAGTAACGACCGGGCTTGCCCCCGTGCCAGTTCACGATGTCATCCGAGATCTCGTTGCCATCCTCATTGAGGAGACTCATGATCGGATCCACCACTGGCGAGGCGCTCCAGGCAAACATGGCGCCGAAGCGAAGCCCGAGGACATCCCAAGGCTTGTACAGGATCTGGGGGAACAGGACGATGCCGTTCTGGAACCGTCCGTCGCTGGACAGCTCGGTGAGCGGGAAGGACGCCGCGCCGACGTTGGCCAGGTTCTCGATACCCACCGCGGCGGAGCGCGCCGTCTCGAAGGCGAGGATATGCTCGAAGAGCAGGAGGCCTACGTTCCGATCCCGGGAGAAGCTGAAGCTGGTGAACGCTGTCTCGTCCCTCGGGTCAGAGTCGCCGCTGGCGTAGTCGAACTCCAGGGTCGTCGTCACCGGGCCGAAGGTGGCGTCCAGGACCGCCTGAGCGCCGAAGCCGAGGATCTCCTGGTTCCGGATCTCGCGCTTCTCTGGATCTGACTCCCGCAGCGCCTGCATCCCCGCACTGACCTCACGGGTGTTCCCGAAGACCGTCGCGAACTCACCGTGAAAGGCCCAGCGTCCCACCTCGAAGTCCAGCACGGCCG
>CAZNWW010000756.1:0-2327 GCA_964576155.1 uncultured Myxococcales bacterium
TCAACGTCCCGGTAGGCCCGCCGGATCCTTCGTCCTTGGTGAACAGCAACACCCCGCCGACGACGGCGCCGGTGACGACCACGCCGATGGCGGTCCAGAACCACCACTTCTCGGTGACCTTCTTCTTCCTCTTCTTCAGCCCCTTCACCTCGGGGAAGATCGGGTTGTCGGGGTCGAAGACGCTGGTGCCGGTGTCTGAGGTGATACCGGCTTTGCTGAGGAGCTCCGGGTCGATGGGAGGGCCGCCGAGGCCTTCTATCTTGGCGTGGAGGCCGAAGAAGGCCTCGAAGGTGCCGGAGAGGAACTCCTTGATCCCTGCATAGAACTCGGCGTCCCGCTCGATGGTGCGAGAGGCCTCCACGATGGATCCATCCTGCTTGAGGTAGTGGCCCTTGAGTTCGTAGGCCCGGCCCACGACGCCAGCACTGATGACGAGGAGATCATCGACACCGAGGAATTCCTTGAGCTCCTGCATGGGTTGCTGGACCTCGTCTGCAGAGCCCTTGAGCACCTGCGCCACCCCGACGAGGCGCTTGTCGAAGGTGGCCTTGTCCGGGATCGGCGTGAGGGTGACCTCGTGGACCTTCTTGCTGCGCGCCGGGACCTTGATCAGGCCGGCCCATTGCTCGTAACCGTCCATGGTGATCCGCACCAGGTGGGGCCCGGTGATGAGGTTCGTAATGCTCGCCGGAGACTGCTCGGGCTCCCGTTGATCCACTACGACCACTGCGTTCTCGGGGATCGTGTTCACGTCGAGCTGGCCCGACGGACGACCGGACATTTCGGCTTGGAGGTTCGTGAAGAGGTTGAGGACCTCGACGCTGTACACGTACTCCAGGTTGTTCTGGTCCGGCCATAGAGCCAGGGACAGCTCCAGCGCGGCTTTGGCTCCGTCGATGTTACCCTGGAGGGCCTGGGCTACGCCCCAGGTCTTGTAGTACATGGCCACGGTGCGGGCCTGGAGACCGGCAAGAACCTGCTCGAAGAGCGGCTGGATCTCCTTGAGGATGGCGATGGACTGGGTGGTGTTCTTGGTGTTGAGGAGCTTGTAGGCCTCCTCGACCTTGGCCACCACCGTCGGCACCGCGGAGCGGTTCGGGATGGGCGCCGGGGTGACCAACCCGACGTCGGTGAGCTGGTCCGCGTACTGGCGCATCATACGGCCGATGAGCAGCGCGGCCTCGATGTCCACCTCGGACGAGGGCAACACGAAGAGCGCGATCCGCCGGTCCCTCTCCTGGGCGAACGCGGCGGGTACGTGGGGCACCACGGAGAACGCGGTGAAGAGCACCGCGGTGGTGAGGGTCACGATGGCCTGGAATCGGGTATGCTTCTTCATCGTCGTCCCTCCCTCACTCGTCCAGGTAGCACACAGAGTTCCACAGGCCCTCGGGACAGATCGTCCGGGGACAGTAGACCTCCGATAGCAGCGCCGGGGGAGGACCCGAGCTCTGCAGCCCGAGATCCGGTGCGTCAACACCCCCCACCATGAAGATGCAGTCGTTGGGCAGCACCGCAGCGCCGCCGCCGGCCCTGGGAAACATGGTGTCATCGGCGTCGGGGTTGGAGAGGGACTTGCTGGCGAGGTCGAAGATCTTGACGTCCGCGGTCGCCATGTCCGCGAAGAGGGTCTGCTCACCCTCGGTCACCGAGGTGAACCCGCCCATGAGCACGACGTGCTTGTTGTCCCAGCTGCTGGCGGTGTGCAGGTAGCGGCCCGTGCCCAGGCCATCGACCTTCTCCGTGGATACGACGTTGTTGCTGTCCACGGTGACCAGGTAGGTGTCATTCACCGAGGGCACCTTGAGGTCGCCCTTGGAGTTGTTCACGCCGCCGGCCAGGAGAAAGCGCCGGCTGGCCAGGGAGGTCATGGTGTGGAAGAACGGGCGCTTCTTGTAGGAGTTGCCGTCGGTGAAGGAGAGCTGGGTGAAGTTGCCCATGTCCCCTTCGAGCTGTTTCGAGGAGGCGGAGTAGATCTCCGCGACGGGCTGGTCGCTGTGGATGTTCCCGCCCCAGAAGAGGTAGATCCACTGCTGGTCCTGGGTCACCAGCTTCACCGCGGTGTGGCCCGTGCGCAGGGCCATCATTGCGACGCCCTTGTTGTTGACGAAGCCCTCGGCATCGGTCATGCCGGTGATCCGGGGGACGTAGAGCTCGACCTGCTGGTACTTGTCGTCCTGCTCGAAGGTGCCCGCAGCGGAGGGCCAGAGGCCGCCGCCGGTGACCAGCACCGTGCCCTGGTTGTTCACCACCGCAACCGGGAACACCCTGGGGATGCTCAGGTGCAGCATGTCCACCTCGTTCTCCGCCTCGCCGGCGTCCACCAT
>CAZNWW010000757.1:0-2321 GCA_964576155.1 uncultured Myxococcales bacterium
CCTCGCCGCGATGATGGCGCCCATGCGGCCTAGACCGATCAATCCGTTCACGCTCTCCCGGCTGCTGCACCATGCCCACGGCGGGTTCTGGAGTTTCCCCGGAGGGATGGACGGATTCAAGCAGCTCTTCGTGGGGCGACTCACCTCCCGGGGGGGCACCTACCGTCCCCAGACCGCAGTCTCGTCGATCCTCCTCAAGCGACGCCTGGCCACAGACGTCCGACTCGCTCGGGGGCAGGAACGGATCTCGTTCAAGATGCTGGTCTGCAATGGCTCACCGCGACGCTTCTTCGACCGGATCCCGCCGGAGCTCCAGAGCAAAAAAACCAGCGCTCTCCTGGCGACCCTGGAGCCTGCGTACGCCCGGTACGCAGTGAACTTCGTGGTAAACCCCGAGCTTCTCCCCGACGCGTTCCAGCGGCACCTGCTGCTGATCACTTCGGCCCGCAAGGACCTCGTCGGCACCAACCTGCTCTGGCTCGTGCGCATGGATCCCGAGCCCGGCGCGGAGCCGGACCGACGGGCCACGATCTCGGCTTTCTGTCACATCCCCGTGGATCAGCTCCCCGGCGTGGAGGAGGGCTTCAAGGACCTGAACCACCGGATCCTCCAGGCGATCCAGCGGGTGGCGCCTTTTCTCTCGGCGGACCGGGTGGAGATAAGCACACCCTACCTGACTCGCAGCCGTGAGACCGGGAAGCTCGTCCTCGACCCCGTGGAGGTGCGGGAGGTCTACGACACTCCCCTCGATGACACCCTGGATCTCAGCCCCGTGCCGTTCCAGACGGAGTACAAGAACATCCTGATCCTGGGCGACGCCATCTATGGCGCGTTGGGGCTCGAGGGGTCCCTCCTCGCAGCCCGCCACGCCATGGAGTGGGCACAAGATCACATCAAGCTCAAGAAGGTCAAGGGGGCCTGATCCCATGCACAGCCTCACCGCCCTCGCCTGTCTCATGGCCCTGTCCGCTCCTGTCGGTGAGGGCGAGGGCCTCAGCCTCGAGGAGGCCACACGCCTGGCCCTCGAGGACAACCCGTTGATCGAGGCAGCCCAGGGCGGCCTCCAGGAGTTCGAGGCCAAGTATCTCCAGGCGTCCCTCGCCTTCCTCCCACAAGGGAACCTCGACTTCACCGCGACCATGTTGCCCAAGATCACCGGCAACGTGGTGGCACACGAGACCGACAGCTCCGTCTGGGGCCCCTACCTCCGTACTCAGCTCACCGTGGTCCAGCCCATCTGGTCCTTCGGGAAGCTGACCAACCTCAAGAAGATGGCCGAGGCGGGTATCGACATCGGCAAGGCCCAAATCAGGGTGGCCGAGGGCGAGATCCGGTACCAGACGGCGCGGGCCTGGTACACCCTGGTTTTCACGTCCCAGGTGGAGGAGATCATCGCCGAAGGCGAGGAGTACCTCGAGAAGGCACGGAAGCGCCTGGAAGAGTTGGACGAAGAAGACGCTGACGACTTCGACCAGGTGGACAAGCTCCGCCTCCGGGTCTACGAGGCAGAGATCGCCTCCATGCGCATGGAGGCGGCCCGGGCGGCACGGCTCGCCCGCTACTCCCTGCACCTCCTCACGGGCCTCCCCGAGGACGAGATCCAGCCCTCGACAAAGCGACTGAAGCCCGTCCCCCTCAGCACCTGGACCCTCCCCGATCTGGAGAGCCTGGCCAAGCGGAAGCGACCGGATCTGGCCGCGCTGGAGGCCGGCGTCCGCGCCATGCGCGTGAAGGTGACCGTAGAGAAGCGGAAGTGGGCGCCGGACCTCTTCGCGGTAGGCAACGTGAAGCTGAACTGGGCCCCCTATGTCGCAAACCAGCATAACCCCTTCGTGGACGATCCCTTCAACACCTACCTGGGCACGGGCGTTGCGCTCGGTCTCCAGTGGAAGCTCGACGTCGGCGCCCGTCTGGCGGGCACGGACGCTGCCCGGGCCGGGGTCAGGAAGGTGCGCGGCCAGATGAGCGCGCTGCTCCTCAAGGCGCGCCTGGACCTCGCAGACAAGTTCACCGCAGCCGAGGACGCTCTGGCCCTGATCTCTATCTACCGAAGAGCCTACAAGGCCGGCCGGGGGTGGGCCATGGCCAAGACCGACCTCTACGAGAACGGGCTCGAGGAGCTCAAGCACGTCCTCGAGGGGATCACGAAGTTCTACTCAACGAAGCTTGCGCACATGAACGCTGTCCTGCAATTCAACCTGGCCGTGGCCGCGCTGGCCCGCTCCTGTGGCGTCCCCGCCGAGGAGTTGGCCCCGGACACGGGTGTATAAACGTCAGCGCCGTGGTTCAGACCCTGTGTTGCGATTCCGGCCGTTGGAGAT
>CAZNWW010000758.1:0-2315 GCA_964576155.1 uncultured Myxococcales bacterium
TCTGAACGGCGTCCGCAAGGCCGTCCTTCGCATGGTCCACCAGGCCCAGGGTTTCGGCTGCGCACCCGGGATCCTTGGTGTGGGCATCGGCGGCGACCGCACCGGCAGCATGTCCCTGGCCAAGAAGCAGCTCCTCCGCCCCGTAGACCGACCCAGCCCCGACCCGGATCTGGCCGGGCTGGAGGAGACCCTCCTCGAGCAGGCCAACGCGCTGGGCATCGGAGCCATGGGCTTCGGCGGGGACACCACGGTGCTGGGGGTCAACATCGGCAAGGCACACAGGCACCCGGCCAGCTTCTACGTGTCTCTCGCTTACGGATGTTGGGCCCTACGCCGCAAGCGCCTGCTGCTGAACGCGAGCGGAGACTTCCACATCGAGGAGGTGGTCTGATGGCGACCTACGAGTTGCAGCTCCCCCTCACCGAGGAGCAAGTCCGATGTCTCAGGAGCGGTGATCAAGTCTTCCTCACCGGGCGGCTGGTCACCGGCCGGGACGTAGCCCACAAGTACATGGTGGAGCATCGCCCCGACTTCCTCAGGGACCTCCTGAAGGGCACCTTCATCTATCATCTGGGGCCCATCGTGAAGCAGGTCCCCGTCGCCGAAGACGCGCCCGTGGGTTGGAAGATCGTGACAGCAGGCCCGACCACCAGCATCCGCGAGGAGCCCTACCAGGCCACCGTCATCGCCGAGTACGGCCTCGCCGGCGCAATCGGCAAGGGAGGCATGGGGCCGAAGACCCTGGCCGGGCTCCAGGACCACGGCGCGGTCTACCTCCACGCGCCCGGCGGCTGCGCGACGGTGATGGCGCGTGCGATCCGGAGGGTCGTCGAGGTCCACAAGCTGGAGGAGTTCGGATCCCCCGAGGCCTTCTGGGTCCTCGAGGTAGAGCGCTTCCCGGCTGTCGTGACGATGGACTCCATGGGAGGAAGCCTCCACCAACTTGTCCTGGAGGCGTCTGAGGGTAAACTGAAGGAGATGCTCGGTTAGTACGGAGGTCGCCATGTCCCGGACGGTAGTCATCCTCGCCATCGCGCTCATCGCCGTGGTCATGGGATGCTCCGAAGATCAGATCCAGTGCAACGGGGTTCTGGTGGGGAACACCTGCTTCCCAGATACTCCCGGGTGCCAGTCGGACCAGGACTGCATGCCCACCGGGGTCTGCCTGAACGGCAGCTGCGGCCAGGAATGCACCTCGGACGCGCAATGCCTCAACGGGTACGTCTGCCAGACCTATCGCTGCATTCCCGGGGGTGGTGACCCGGGGAAAGATACGGTGGATCCACCGGAGGACACCCGCGTCCCCCTCCAGGACACCCCTGAGCCTCTCCTGGACACCGACGCCCCGATCCCCTGCCAGAACCACTTGGACTGTGACGCCTTCGACATGGCCTGCATCGAGGGGTTCTGCGGCGACGATACCGTGGATCCCCCGGCCGACACCGTGGATCCTCCGCCCGACACGGTCGGCGACTGCCCGCCGAAGAACGGCGCCTACGGCAATCTATGTGACTGCAAGGAGCAATGCGCCACCCAACTCTGCGTCCAGAACTTCCAGACCGACCAGAACACCTGCACCCAGTACTGCACCGGAGACATCAACTGTCCCGGGACGGACATCTGCGTGATGGTCGAGCAGGGGGTAAACATCTGCTACTACAACGACGCCGGGGTCACGTCGACGAGCTGCGACCCCGACCAGGCCAGCTGCTTCAAGGGGATGGTGCTGAACAACCAGCTCGGCCAATGCGTCTGCACGGTTCCCTGCGTCGACGCGGCCGGCTCCTGCCCGAACGGCATGGCCTGTCACTTCGACCAGTCGTTCAACAACCAGAAATACTGTGTCGCAGTCGGCGATATCTGCACGGTCGCTCAGAATCCCTGCTACTCCGGCTCCTGCCTCGGCGACGGACAGACCGGATATTGCACCGCCATCTGTGTAACCACCGCAGACTGCCCCGCCGGGTGGCTCTGCCAAGACGTCGGCGGTCCCACCGCCTGCGTCGCTCCCTGAGGACGCTGTGCTACCTGAACGCACAAGAGACTGGCTGCCGCCGATCCTGGCCTCACTCCTGCTCAACCTCGGGCTCTTCGCGCTTCTTGTCCACTGGATCGTCCTCGATATCGAGCCGAGGGAGGAGATCCGGAGACAGGTCACGGCGACGCCTGAGCCTCCTCGGGACCCACCGTCGGAGGAGCCCTTTGAAGAACCGGCTGAGGCTGAGGAGCCTGACGAGGACCCCCCGCTGCCGTTGATGGTCTCCGAACCCTGGCTCACCGCTCCGTTGGCCGCGAACGACGACCTCAGGATTGAG
>CAZNWW010000759.1:0-2315 GCA_964576155.1 uncultured Myxococcales bacterium
CAGAGCCTGATCCCCTACCTCGTCTGCTGCGACGTTGCCTATTCAGAGGCCGCCATGTACGCGGATCTGGTCATCCCCGACGCTACCTACCTGGAGCGCTGGGACTGGGAAGACATGGTCTCCAACAACATGATCCCCGAGTGGTATATCCGCCAGCCCGCTGTGGCACCCCTCGGAGAGGTCCGGGACTTCAAGGATGTGTGCATCGAGCTCGCTGGGATGCTGAGCGCCGGGCCGGAGGACAACCTCGCGAAGGTTGCCGATGTGGGCAGCACCAAGAACTTCGTCGAGGCCGCGTGCAACGACACCACGACCGTGAACGAAGCCGGTATCCTCAAGGGCTACGACAACGGCTTCGAGTTCATGAAGGCCGAGGGTGCCTACTGGGATCCCGATGCGACGCCCCAGTACCTCGGGTATACAGCAGAGGTCGAGCTCGAGACCACGGACCCGGCAACCATTGAAGACGACGATGAGAACAAGTACACCTTCGTAGACGACGAAGGGATCGCCTGGGAGACCACGAAGGCCCACTTCAACGACGGGTACCGACACACAAAGAGTGCGTACAAGTACTACAAGGGCCAGCAGGTGGACGGCAACTTCTACAAGGGCTTCAAACCCGACAAACTCAACAAGTCGGGGCTCTTCGAGGTGGACTCCGTGCTCCTCGCCAACAAGCATTACCCGGGACTCCCGGTCTGGATGCATGTCCCCGAGCACCAGTCTCTGGGCGACAATGAGCTGATCCTGACCTCGTACAAATTGCCGACCCAGACCCACTCCCGAACCCAGAACTGCAAGTACCTCACCGAACTCGCCCACGACAACCCCGCCTTGATCAACGCGCAGACCGCGGCGGACCTGGGCATCGAGGATGGCGACACGGTCACGCTGACAAGGGTCGGGACCCTGACCAACTCAGTGGATTTGGATCCGGCGAAGGCCATGGGCACCGAGGTAGCGGAGATGGACGTCGAGGTTCAAGTCACGGAGGGGATCCATCCCAAGTGCATCGCCATCTCGCACCACCTTGGGCACTGGGCTTACGGCCGCTACGCGAGCGGGAACGCCAGTCCCATGTCCGGCGACGCGGATCAGGCGGAACACGCAACAGGTGATCCCGACGCTGAGAATGTCTGGTGGACCAAGTTCGGGAACCGAGGCAACTGGATCATCCCCAACGCCGGGGATCCCATCGGCGGCGCCCACCGGGTTTTCGACACTGTAGTTGCCGTCACGACAGATTGATGACATATCTAGAGGCGAAAGGAGAGTTCGACCATGACCACGACCAGTACTCAAGACCGGATCTCCGACCTCAGAGACCGGATTGGTATCTACCGTGTCCTCGCCGAGGTCTACCGGAAGGAGATCACCCGCAACCTGGCCGACGGAATGGCCAGGAGCGGGTTCTTCCAGATCCTGACGGACGCGGGGTATCCAGTCGATGGAGAGGCCTTCGAGGACGACTCCTTCATTAAGAAGCTCCGCTTGGAGTACACCCGGATCTTCATCGGTCCGGGTCCCCACGCCGCCCCCTATGGCTCGGTTCATCACCCGGATGATCCAAAAAAGGGTCGACTCTGGGGAGACACAACCATCTGGGTGAGGCGGTTCGTCAAGGACCACGGCCTGGACTTCGAGGGGAAGGGCTACGACGGCACCCCCGATCACATCGGCCACGAGTTCGAGTTCTTCTCCCGGCTCCTGGAGAGTGAGGCGCAGGCCTTGGAAGACGGAGATCAGGAGAAGGCGGATCGGCTCTGCAACTCCAGGACGCTCTTCTTCCAGGAGCAGATCGAGAAGTGGGTCCCGATCTTCTGTCAAAAGGTTGTCAAGAGGGCGGAGATCCCCTTCTACCTCGAGATGGCCAAGGTGACCTCCGGTCTGATCGAGACGGAGCGAGTTCTTCTGGATGCAGGCACACCCACCGAGCATTGATGAAGGTTCCTGCAGACCTCAATTCTTCTAATCGTTCCCCACGGGGGAACCCCTACACCTTTGATCTGCGGGAAGCTTCCGGCTCCCTCGCCGATCTCGGAATCCTGATACCCCTTGCCATCGGCCTGATCGCTGTCTGTGGTGTTCAGGCCACGACCTTGTTCTTCGTGACAGGGACCATGTACGTCCTGACCGGTCTCGTATACCGGCTCCCCATCCCGATCCAACCGCTCAAGGCCGCAAGCGCGCTGGCTATTGCGGGGGGATTGGGCGTCGAGGCGATCGCTGCGGCGGGGTGGACCATCGCCCTGCTCCTTGGTGTACTTGCACTCACCGGCCTGGCCGGGAAGCTCTCGAGCCTCTTCACGCGT
>CAZNWW010000760.1:0-382 GCA_964576155.1 uncultured Myxococcales bacterium
CGGCCAACAAAAAACCTCTCTCCGGCTCCATGGACGACTATCGCTCGATACGCGAGCAGGCGACCTCGCAGGGCTGCGCCTATCAATTCGAGACCACGTTCGGTGCCGGTCTCCCCGTTTTGTTTACCTTGCAGGATCTCCTGGCGACCCGTGACAAGGTCAGGAAGATATCCGGCTGTTTCTCCGGCACCCTCGGCTTCATCTGCTCGTGTCTCCAGAAGGGACAGTCCTTCTCCGATGCGGTCTCGGAGGCAAGGTCCCTCGGATATACCGAGCCGGACCCGCGGGACGACCTGAGTGGCCTGGACGTGGCCCGAAAGGCCCTGATCATCGCACGGGAGGTGGGAGCCCGGATGGAGCTCTCGGACGTGGAGCTTGAAGG
>CAZNWW010000760.1:392-2304 GCA_964576155.1 uncultured Myxococcales bacterium
CCGGACCCCGAAGCCTTCATGGAGCGGCTGCCCGAGTTGGACGACGCCATGGACGCTCGGGTAAAGGAGGCCGCCGCGGAGGGCAAGGTCCTGCGCTACGTAGCCGAGATCAGTCCGGGCAGGGTGCAGGTAGGCCTCAGGGCCATGGAGGCCATGAGCCCCATGGGCCAGCTAGATGGCCCCGACAACATCCTGGTCTACCTCACCGAGCGATACAGCGAACAGCCGCTGGTCATCCGTGGACCCGGGGCAGGCGCCGAAGTCACGGCAGCCGGAGTCTTCGGTGATCTGCTCAAGATTGCGAGGCGGGTATGAGCGAAAACCTGGAAGGAGATGAATGGATCCGGGCATTCGCGCCGGCCACCGTATCCAATGTAGGCCCGGGCTTCGATTGCTTCGGTTTCTCCATCGGAGAGCCCGGGGATGAGGTGGCTGCTCGGATTTCCGACAAGCCAGGGGTGCGAATCCTGTCCATCGATGGAATGGCCGGAACCCTGCCCCTGGATGCGGCCCGGAACACCGCATCGGTTGCAGCCGGCGCCGTCCTGGAGGCGTATCCCGACATCAGCGCTGGAACAGGGCTGGAGCTGGTGGTGACCAAGGGCCTCCCCGCGGGCTCGGGGTTGGGCAGCAGCGCCGCCTCGGCGGTCGGGGGTGCGGTGGCAGCGATGGGCGCGCTCGAGCGCTTCCGCGGTCTGCCCCACGACGAGGACCTGGTGTTCGAAGCTGCGATGGCCGGGGAGATGGTGGCTTCGGGTTCCAGGCATGGGGACAACGTGGCGCCTTCACTGTTCGGAGGCTTCGTCGTCGTCCAGTCTGTCGACCCCCTGCGGGTGGCGAGATTCCAGCCGGCCCTGGAATGCCACGTGTCCGTCGTCCTGCCGGACCTCTACGTGCCCACCAAGGTCGCCCGGGAGGTGCTGCCGAGGCAGGTGGAACTCAGCGGGGCGGTGCGGAACTGGGCCAACGCTTCGTCCCTCGTCTACGCGTTGCTGACTGGAGACGGCGACCTCCTGCGACACGTCGTCGAGGACCACCTGGTCGAGCCCCACCGATCCAAGTTGATCCCAGGCTACGAAGCAGTAAAGAAGGCCGCGCTCGATGCAGGAGCCTGGGCGGTGGCCATCACAGGGTCGGGTCCCGCGCTCTTTGCGTTGTCGCCCAACGAGGCGATCGCCCGGGCTGCGGGGGACGGAATGCGCGGCGCGTTCGAGGCCGAGTCGATCGGATCGACGGTGCTGGTGACGACAATAAGTTCAGCGGGAGCACGCTTGCTATGACCACCCCCGTATCAATCTTGAAGTGCATCGGCTGCGCCGCCTCCTACGACATCAGGGATGAGCGCTTTCGCTGTGATTGCGGCGACCTCCTGGAGGTCATCCACGACCTGGACCGTGTCAGGCACTGAGCCGCCCTACGCGTCCGGCGTCTGGCGATACCACGAGCTCATCCTGCCCTGTCTGCCCGTCGAGGACATCGTCACCAAGCCCGAGGGCAACACCAACCTGTACCACTCGCCGGTTCTGTCCTCGGCCTTCGACACGGAGCGATTGTATCTCAAGCACGAGGGTGAGAATCCGACGCTCTCCTTCAAGGACCGCGGGATGACCGCGGGGGTCTCCTGGGCGCGCCACCTGGGCATGAAGTTCGTCGCCTGCGCATCCACCGGCGACACCTCTTCCGCGATGGCCGCGTACGCGGCCGAGGTCCCCGACCTGGCTGCAGCCGTGTTCCTGCCCCACGAGAAGGTCAGCCCCGAGCAGCTCTCCCAGGCGATCAGCTACGGTGCGAAGACCCTCGCCGTGGATTCGGACTTCGATGGCTGCATGGCCCTGGTCCAGAGGATATGCGACGAGCACCCGGTGTACCTGCTCAACTCCATGAACTCCTTCCGCATAGAGGGACAGAAGTC
>CAZNWW010000761.1:0-2300 GCA_964576155.1 uncultured Myxococcales bacterium
CGCGCTCCAGGTGCAGGGCTCGCTCCGGCCTGCCAGAGCGCGGCAGGTGCCCTGCTCTTGAACCCTGCGCACCTTGACACAGACGGCATCACCCCCGCAGATCTGGTCCTCCTCGCAGGATTCACCCGCCGCGGAGTTTCCCCGCACCAGTCGTCGACATGACGCCGGAATCGTGGACTTGCCAGGGACCTCGTCGCAGTTCCGCTCACCGTCTTCATCTTCACGGCACCGCGCCCTGGAGGCGCCGTCGAGGTTGGCCTCGCACGGAAACTCCCGCAACGCTACGAGACAGTCGTCGAGGGCTTGCTCATCGAGGCGGGCCCCCTCCCCACCCTTCTTCACCATGTCTACGGCGACCTCGTCCATGGGCATCATCTCGAGGACCTGAAGGTCACAGAGCCCCTCACCAGGGCAACACTCGTCCGCACGGCGGCAGAGCGCAGCCAACACGTCCCGCATGGCCTTCTCGACCAAGAGGATGAGATCCTCCGGCTCAGCCGGGAAGTAAAGGGGCCCGGTGGTCTCCTCGGTGACCACGTCGGACTCGGGGAAGACGATGTCGATTCGGGGCCTGGGCATCAACACGATATCAGCAGCCACTGGTTCAGACTCCAGGCCCATGGGGAGGGCCCTCGGATGCCGCGGGAGCTCAGGCTCCTCCAGCGCGGCCGGGCCCTCTTCTGCCGACAGCTCGGTTCCGTCGATGGGGTCTGCCGGCTCACCGGAGAGCCAGAACCAGAGCCCCACCAGCAACGCCAGGAGGGCGAGGACGGCTAAGACCGGGCCGGAGCGTGTTCGGCTCATGAAGACCTCCCGAGCATCCACGAGCTTGACACCCGAATGACTGAGATGGTTCCCTCTCGATGATAATCTGGAAATCGGAGGAGCTCATACTCCCTCGTCGATCACCACCCCCTCCCAGGCATCCAAGGTGATGGTCAGTCCGTCCACGGGCCCTCGGACGTTACGCGTCCCGACCAGGAACTCCCCGCCGTTCACCGGGTTGTCTACGGTCCGCTACCGCCCGCTCGGGTTGAGCAGGATCAACACCGAACGGCCGTCAGCGACGCGGCGCCAGCCCACCACGGACCGCCCGGTGGCGGCCTCCGGGAGCAGCTCCAGGCTGCCCCGCCGAAGGGCCGGATGAGACCTCCGAGCCGAGAGGAGCCGCTTGTAGCAGGAGAGGAGAGACTCCGGATCGTTCCGCTGCTCGGCCACGGTCCGTCCGCGGGTGGCCGCGGGCGCCGGCAGCCAGGGCACCGCATCTGGTGGACAGAATCCGGCGTTGGGGGTTGGATCCCACTGCATCGGGGTCCGGCATTCGTCGCGGTTGATCGACTCTCCCGTCAGGCGTCGGACGAGATTCACCACCCACTGGGGCTTGCCCGCCCACTCGGCGAAGCCGTCCCTGCTGTCCCGCACGGGGATCCGCTGCTGGGTCATCCCGATCTCCTCACCGTAATAGAGGAACGGCACCCCCCGGGCGGTGAGCTGCCAGGCCGCATTCAGCTTTCCCTGCTCCAGATCTTCGTCAAGCCGGCTGATCCGGCGGACACGATCATGGTTGGAGAACACCCAGGTAGGGAGGTAGGGCTCCGGGAAGAGGGCCTCATACTCGTGCACCAATCCACGGATCGCAGGGGCCGTCAGCGACGCGTTCAGGGACTTGAACAGGAAGACCATGTGAAGGCCATCCGCCGCCTCGCCGCAATGGGCGCGTGCCGTCTCGATGGGCGCGTTCACCTCCCCGACCAGGAAACGAGCGGCGCCGCCGTGCCCGTCGACGACCTCACGGAGGTCTCGCATGAAGGCAAGGGTGTCCGGATGGTTCAGGGTTCGGGCTGACTGCTGGAACATCATGGACGGATCGTCGTCGCTGGGCAGGAGCTTCCAGGCGAAGGGATTGTTACGGAACTCCTCGTCCTCGAAGAGCGCGTTTACGATGTCCAGACGGAACCCGTCCGCACCCTGGTCCATCCAGAAGCGCATGGTGTCGAGCATCTCCGCCCGCACCTCCGGGTTCCGGTAGTTGAGATCGGGCTGGAAGGGCAGGAACTGGGTCCAGTACCACTGGTCCGTGCCCTCGTCGTAATGCCAGCCGGAGCCTCCGATCATCGCGTGCCAGTTGTTGGGCGGCGCGGCACCCCCGGGCCTGCGACCGTCCCGCCAGACGTACCAGTCCCGTTTCGGGTCGTCCCGGCTGGCTCGTGACGCCAGGAACCATGGATGCTGATCGCTGGTATGGTTGAGGACCATATCGAGGACCACCCGCATGCCCCGGGCGTGGATCGCGTCGAAGA
>CAZNWW010000762.1:0-2297 GCA_964576155.1 uncultured Myxococcales bacterium
CACAGAGCGGGGCGCTCTGCGACGCGGCCACCGGGCTCTGCGTCTGCCAGCCGGACTGCGTCGGCAAGGACTGCGGTGACGACGGCTGCGGCGGGGACTGCGGCCCCTGCCCCGACGGCGAGGTCTGCCAGGGCACCACCTGCGAGATCATGGTCGTCGGCTGCGGTGACTCCGGGACCGAATACGCCGGGGGATGCATCTGGAACGCGCCGGGTGCGCACTCCTGGGTGGTCCCCGGGGACGTGACCTCTGTGACCCTGACCATGATCGGCGGCGGCGGCGGTGGCGGCTCCGGGTATTACTACATGGGCGGCGGCGGCGGCTCGGGGTACTACGTCATCGAGCAGCTGGTCTCAGTCACCCCGGGCGGGTCCGTGCTCATCCAGGTGGGCAACGGGGCAGCGATGGAGGCCACGGGCGGGCAGACCAAGTTCGGCGCGGTGACCGTGAACGGCGGCAGTCCAGGGCTGAAGCACACCGCTCCCGGGCCCCAGTCCAGCGCGCACGGCGGCGACGGCGGCTCCGGCGGCGGCGCGGGCTACACCAACGGCGGCGGCGGAGGCCACGGCTCCGGGGTCTCCATGGGGGCCTACGCGGGCGTCGGGGGCATGCAGTCCCCGGGGACCAACCAGCACGGCTACCGGGGTAACGGATTCGGCGCCGGAGGGGCCGGGGACGCCGGGCAGTCGGGCTACAGCGGCAGCTGCGGCGGCAAGGGCGGCTCCAACGGCGGCGACGGGCAGGCCGTCGGCCCCTGCGGCGGCGGCGGCGGCGGCGCGGGCGGCCTGGTCATTACGGGCTACGCCGGAAATCCGGGGTCGTCTCAGGTTGTTTCGGGGCAGCACGGGGTGGTTTACCTTCAGTACTGAGACTGTCGGCTCTGTGGGAGGGGCTGTCCAGCCCCGACTCCGGGCAAATGCAAATGTTTAGATGGCAATTTGACGCGGCTGCGCTGTATTTTATTTCTCTACTTGAGGCCGCCCGCGATGAAGATATACCCATCCACCATATCCAGCTCCTGCAGATCGATGGAGATGGTCGTGCCCTCGGGGATCATGCCCTCGGCGAGGGAGGCGAGGTCGATCTCGGGGAGGGCGAAGGAGAGGCCCTCACCCAGGGATCCGGTGAGCTCCGGGATCAGGGTGTCCTTGATCAGGCCCTCGAACAGGTACTCCTTGCCCACGAGGATATCGTTGGTGGATACGACCTCGATCTCGATGAAGTCGATGGCCACCAGCTCGATGCCGATCTCGGTCTCGCCGGTCTCCTCGTTGACGATCACGTTCAAGTTGGCGTCGATCTCCATGAAGAGGAACATCCCCACTTCCCAGTGCTGCCCCATGATGTCCAGATCCACGTGGACGTAGAGGTCCCCTATCTGGAGCCGCATCATGGTCTCGGTGAGGCCGCAGATCGTGGCCACCGGTGCGTAGTAGAAGTCCGTCTGGAGGGACAGGTTCGATACGCCGTAGGAAGAGAGGTCGATTTCCGCCAGGTCCTCCTGGCCCAGATCGAACTGGAGGAAGCCCGACTGCCAGATGGCCCAGAGGAGCTCGTTTATCACGTCGAAGGCCGCGGCCAGCTCGAGATCGTCGGTCATAGGCAGCTCAAAGTCTGAGCCGCCGGGCAGGCCGCAGTTGCCGTAGCCGATCGCGCCCAGGTTCGGGTGCTCGATCCCCGTCTCCGTAGCAAGGGAGAGGCCTCCGTTCAGCTCCATGCCGGCGTAGGAGAACTGGAGCAGGTCGAAGCCGACGCCGATGCGCAGCTCGACGCCGGGTCCCTCGCCCACCAGCCCGGGCAGCTCGAAGATGAAGCCCTCGGCGAGGGAGCCCAGGGTAGACTCGAGGAGCTCCGGGATCATCGTCCCGAACTGCTCGTAGACCATGTCTATGATCATGTCCTTGAACTGGCCGATGATGAAGTTGATGAACACGTCCATGAGCGGCCCGGTCATGCCGAAGCCGTTGAACTCCAGGTTCTCGAGTTCCAGCTCGATGGGCCCGAGCTCCGCGGTCGCCGTCCCGTCCTCGTCGATGGCGATGAAGATGAACGCGTCGATGGCGATCACGTCCGCGGTGGGGAACGCGTAGTAGTTGTCACAGTACTCACCCTCGTAGGGCAGCTCGTAGCAACAGGTGACGTCGATGGACACCCAGAGGTCCGGGATCGCGGCGATCATGTGGAGACCGCCGTCCACGGTCTCGAGGGTGATCTGCGGCTTGCCTACCGTGACCTCGTTGAGGTAGGCGTTGCAACCCGCCATCAACTCGAACCCTTCGTCGCCGCCGGGGATGAGT
>CAZNWW010000763.1:0-2296 GCA_964576155.1 uncultured Myxococcales bacterium
TCTCTCTATAGGTACTGGCTACATCCTGATTTTGCTCAGGGGAACTTCAGTTTAGACAGACCCTCACCATCGGAAGCTCCGAGATCTGTTGGAACTCGTCTCTCTTCAAGACTAGGCGATCCGGGAGAGGGAGCAACAATCCGGTGCGCTCGCGGGCGTAGCGCGTAGAACTTACGCGCCGAGGGGGATCTCGGTGTACTCATCCTCGCCCGGGTCTTTCTTCGGCGGGTCCTCCTTGGGCGGGTCTTCATTGGGCGGGTCTTCCTTGGGCGGGTCTTCCTTGGGGGGGTCCTCCTTTGGCGGGTCCTCCTTCGGCGGGTCCTCCTTTGGCGGCTCTATCTTCTCCGTGATGTCTTCGGGGACGATCTCCGGCACGGAGGCGACCTCCGGCGGGACGTCAGCAGGGACGATGTCCGGGCCGGCCTCGGCCTCGGGGGTCACGTCTGCGGGGAGGATCTCAGCTATGGATGCGACGTCGGGTGGGACATCTGGAGACAGGGTGTCCGGGACCTCCCCGGGGACATCTGCAGCGCCCCCGGAGACATCTGCAGCGCCTCGGGTGTCCGTTCGGATGTCCGCGGCCCGGGGGGTGGGCATTTTCGTGTCGATGGCCCCCGCGACGTCCTTTGGTGTGGTCGGCGCGTCGCCCCAGGGCTGCCAGACCCCGAGGCCCACCAGCCCGCCGACCAGCGCCAGCACCAGGGCCCCGATCAGGAATCCATGCCGGTGGTCTGCGCGAAACGCCTTGGCTGCGGCGAAGTCGTCATCGTCCGGGTCCATTGCGGGTGAGTCCGCGTCCCAGCTGGTGCCTCTCGCCTCCATCTGTTCCATGAAGAGCTCGACCTTCGACGTCACGAGCGGCCCGTCGATCTCTCTGTCGCCGGCCAGCGTGTCCTCGTCCGGGTCTATCCAGGGGAGCGCGACGGGGACCGAGTCAGTGGCCTTGGCCGCTTCGGAGAAGGCCTCCTTCTCCTTGTCGAGGTCGAGCCCCGTCTCGCTGTCTTCACCGAGCGCTTCCAGGAGCGCTGCGCCGAACGCCTCAGCCGAGGCCGGTCGCTCGTCCGGGTGCTTGGCGAGGCTCCAAAGGACTATCTCCTCGAGGGCCGCGGGCACCTGCACCGCGGGGTTCTTCTCATTGAACGGCGGGGGCGGTTTCTGGATGTGCTTCATGAGCACCGAGACCGTGGAATCCCCGTCGAAGGGGGCCTCGCCCATGAGCATCTCGTAGAGCATCACCCCGAGAGAATAGAGATCCGTACGGTGATCCACCTCGAGGCTGTTGGTCTGCTCGGGGCTGAGGTAGCGCGGGGAGCCGAAGATCAGCCCCGTCTGGGTCTTGACCTGGTTGGTTCCGCGGACCTTGGCGATGCCGAAGTCCAGGATCTTCACGTGATCCGAATCCCGCTTCCCCCGAGTGATGAACACGTTCTCCGGCTTCATGTCCCGGTGCCAGATCCCGTGGCGATGTGCCTCGGAGAGAGAGTGGCAGCACTGTACGGCGAGGCGCACCGCGCGGGTGTAGGTGATGGTCCTTTCGGCCTGCAGGAGATCGGCGAGGGAGATCCCCTGTAGCAGCTCCATGGTGAAGTACATCTGACCGTCAGGGGTCAGGCCGAAGTCGTGGATGGTGACCGTGTGCGGACTGGTGAGCTTGCTGGCGGATTTGGCCTCCTGGAGGAACCGCCGGATCATGTCCGTGTCCTCGGAGAGGTCCCGGCGCATGACCTTCAAGGCCACGTCCCGATCCAGGTAGGCCTGGCGAGCCCGGTAGACAACCCCCATGCCACCCCGCCCCAGGACATCGGTGATGGTGTCGCGTCCGTCCACGACCACGCCGATGAGGTTCGAGACCACGATGGGCACGAGGGGGGCCTTGCACGCCGGACAGAGATCCAGGTCTGTCTGGTACTCCTGCTCGCAGTTAGCGCAGAACTTTTTTGGTCTTGCTCAAAGGTCCGCTTGTTGTCCTCGTTCGCTGTCGATGTGTTTCGTTGTTTTCTCAACGAGAATTTTAGTTGATCCTGCGCAGAATTCAACAATACAGGTCGATCGCTGCTGCTTGACCCGATGACGTCGAGGCCGGTAGGATCGGGGCCACGGGAGGGAGCAGTGGAGGCGTCCAAGGTCCTCGATGACATGCGGAAGCTCTTCGACGCCAGGCAGATCGGCAGCGATGCGCCGACCCGCACCACCTACGGGGCCGATCTGTGGCCCCGGACCCAGATCTGGAAGCAGGGCGGCGAGTTCTCCCGCTACCTCGGGGCCTGCGTGGTCTGGCCCGAGTCCCGGGTGGACG
>CAZNWW010000764.1:0-2294 GCA_964576155.1 uncultured Myxococcales bacterium
TCGCCGTCGTTCTCAGCGACGACTCGCCGGATGACGGCAAGGGTGGTGCGGCCCTGTTCCGCCACGACATCCGCATCACGACGCAGGATTTCGAGACGGACACCAAGCAAGTGTGGACCCTGGAGCAGGTGGTGCGCCGCGGCACCGAGTGGCCCGCCGTATTCGGCGGCTTCGAGCGGCGCGGGTTCATCGCCGCAGACGGCGACGAGCGCATCGTCCTCAACTACGACTTCACCGATCCCGCCTTCCAGCTCGTGCGAGAAGACGGCAGCGAGCTCGATGCCACCAACATCATCGCAGTCGAGTTCGACTTTGTCCTGGCCAACGATTTCAAGATCGAGCTGTGGTCGAACCGGCAGACCGGCCAAAGCACGGTTCCGTCGCCGCCACTCACCGGCGAGCTCATCGACAGGGAGAAGCCGGCCCTCCTGCTCGTGCGCCGCGCTGCCGACAACATCACGAACATCTCCAACATCCAGCGGGTGAAGTTCGACTACGGCCTGCCTACCGCCACCATGGTGGCAGGGTTCACGATCGAGGGCACGGACATCTGGGGAATCGACTTCTACGGAGAGTGGGACCGCAGTTTCCGCTACTTCCAGTATCCCAACGCAACCCTCTTCGACGTCAAGGAGGGCCACGAGATTTCCCGGCGAGAGGCCGAGGCGCGCTACGTTACGCTCTCCAAGCAGCAGTTTCCGTTCTTCGCCTACGGCGAGGCCTACGGCATCGACGAGGACTACGGTAGCAGCGCCTTCATCGTGGATGGAGGCGGGAATACGAAGTACGACCAACCCGCCCTTCGGGTCTTCGAGTTCGTAGACGACAACGACGATCAGGACGCGGTTGCGGACTGGGTGCGCCCGGGTTCGGGTGTGCTAGATCAAAGCGTATTCCCCGGCTGGGACGAGAACAACGACGGCATCTCCGATTTCAACCAAAACGACAACGGGTTGGTGTCCAACGAACTGCCTGACTACGAAGAGCCGTTTCTCCGCTACGACGTAGACCGGCCCGAGTTTCTGTTCGGGATCGATCTGAACAACAACGGCTGGATCGACCACTTCGAAGACGACGACCTGCCAGACTATCCTTACAAGGCGGACCGCGAGGGGTACAATGCCTTCGTCGGCATGCACCTGACGCCGGAGACACGGCTGATGGTGGGTCGCATGGACGAGCGCATGCAGTCGGATGACCGGGACAACACCACCACTTACGGGTTGTTCACCTTCGACAAGACCTATGGAGGGCAAGGTCGGGTGCGCGTTTTCGAGATGGTTAGGCGGGCATCAGATTCGATCCCCGATGATCGCCGGCAGCCGTCGCCTTTTATTGGAGCACCGGCCCAACCCATTGTGGAGGATTTTCTACGGGCTCAGAACACCTGGATCAACACGGCCTGGCTGGGGCTCAGCTACACGGCGATCGAGGGGCTGACCGTCGAGGGCACACTGAAGTACGAGTATTTCAACCAGACGCAAGAGGATCCCCGGGATCTGACGGGCCGCAAGATGGCGGGAGCGCCGAGTCTGTTCGGGTTGATCAACAAACTCGAATACAACATAAGCCTCGGGTCCCTGACGCTGCGGCCACGGCTGAAGAGCCAGTATCTGCGGCAGGATGCGTTCGTGAAGGAAGAGGGCGAGCAGAAGCAGTGGACTGGTCTGGCCATGCTCCTGGCCCAGATCCCGGTCCTCACCGAAAGCTCGGTGACAGCGGGCATCGAGCTGGCGCAGTTCGCCGACAGGGTGAGGGACGAGGACCTGCTGGTGGAGACGGGCAGGGTCGGCCCGACAGGGGATGAACGCTCCGTCAACGTCGCAGTCCAGGTGGCCAACCACTCGTCCTATCTGGGCTACCGGTTGACAACCCACATCGGCCTGCGGCTGGCGCGGGTCTCGGTGGAGCAGATTCAGGCACGGGAAGGTGTCCCCGGACAGGTCGAGAAGGTGAGTGAAGGCAGGACACAGACCACCAGCTTCATCACCGTCTTCGCCGGAGTGAATTAAATGTTTTCCCGACTCGCCGTCGCTCTGGTCCTCACCCTCGCGGCGAGCACGTCGATCGCGGCTCAGGACTACGGCAATCGCCTGGGAACCCGTCCGGGTGAGGACGGGGTCTACAGCAGCTCGGGCGTTCCCATCTACACGAATGCACTCGACCCGTCCGTGCACCGCTGGTACGTGCCCCCAACGATGTTCGCCGAACTCGGGCGCAGACAGTGGGAGTACACGAACTTCGCCCGCGACCGATACCTGCGCTACACGAACAGGTCCCTGGAAGGTGACCAC
>CAZNWW010000765.1:0-2292 GCA_964576155.1 uncultured Myxococcales bacterium
CTCCCGACTCCACCGCAAGGACCAGCTCCTCCCGGTTGCGCACCTCGACCTGGATCGGGCGATCCCCTGCGCAGTCACGTGCTCGGCGGATTGCGTTCACTATCCCTCCAGCGCCGGCGATGTGGTTCTCCTTGATCAGGAACTGGTCATAGAGGCCTGCCCTGTGGTTTACACCACCGCCGATCCGGACCGCGTACTTCTCCAGTGTTCGCCACCCGGGTGTGGTCTTTCGGGTGTCCAGGAGGTCTACGCCGTCCCCCGCCCGTCGCCGGAATCTTCGCACCTGAGATGCGATGCCGCAGAGCCGGCCGAGGAAGTTCAGGGTCACCCGCTCCCCGGTGAGCAGGGCGCTCAGCGGTCCCTCGAGGTGGAGCAGCTCGCGGCTGGTGTGCACCCGCGCACCCTCGGGCACCTGCGCACGGCAGATGACATTGCCCGACAGCTCAGAGAAGATCTGGTCTGCGAGAAAGAGACCGCAGGCCACCGTGGGGCCGCGAGCGATGATCCGGGCCACGCCATGGGTCCCTTTCGGGATGCAGGCCTCGGTGGTGATATCACCGGAGCCCACGTCCTCGTCGAGGGCCATGCGGATCAATGGAGCTGCGGCGGCCTTGACCTCTGCGGTCATCGGTCGTTCGTGGCTGCGAAGATATCGTCCATGCCGTAGACTCCGGGCGGGCGGTCGACGCACCAGCGGGCGGCGCGCAGCGCGCCCCGGGCGAAGATGTCGCGAGAGGTGGCTCGGTGGGTGAGCTCGATGCGTTCCCCCCGGCCGAAGACATGGAGTGTGTGCTCCCCGACCACGTCTCCGCCGCGCAGCGCGTGGCAGCCGACCTCGTCAGGCTGCCGGGGTCCCGGTGCTCCCTCACGCCCGTGTACGACCCGGGTCTCTCGATGCGACCGGATGGCCTCGAGGAGTTGGAGCGCGGTGCCCGACGGTGCATCGTTCTTTCGGCCGTGATGGATCTCCGTGACCTCGAAAACAAAGTCCGGGTCGTCACCGATTATGGTCAGGAGGGTTTCGGTGAGCCGACCCAGGACGTAGACGCCCGTGCTCATGTTCGGTGCGACGAGGATCGGGATGTCCTGCGCAGCCTCCGCCAACTTTTCGTGGAAAGCCTGGTTGAGCCCGGTGGTCCCTGAGACGAAGGCCATGCCTTCGCTGCGCGCCACGCCGAGGGCCTTCTCGGCGCCCTCCGGTGTGGAGAAGTCCACCACGACCCGGGGCCTTCTTGGACCGATGCCGGGCGGACCGACCACCAGCAGTGATTCGTCTGGGTGGGGGGCGCCCATGGCTGCATGATCCCGGTGCTCCCAGGCGGCGACGACCTGGAGGTCGCCCGCCTCACCGGCCAGGCGCACCACTGCGCGCCCCATGCGTCCGAGCGCGCCGGATACGGCGATTGGGATGGTCACGTCAGCACCTCCAGGTCCTTGAGGATCCCCTCGAGGTCACCTCTGTGATGTCGACTCATGGACGCAAGTGGAGGCCGCACCTCGTCTGAGCAGAGCCCCAGCATCGCCAGCGCAGCCTTGAGGGGCGCGGGATTGGTCTCGACGAAGAGCTGTTGGAAGAGGGGAAGCAGGCGCTGGTGTGCGGCCAGCGCGTCTTCGTTGTGTCCCGCGCCCCAGGCCGCGGTGATCGCACTCACTTGGGCCGGTGCCACGTTCGCCGCCGTGGAGATGACGCCGCGAGCCCCGACGGCCAGCAGCGGCAGGGTCAGGGAATCGTCGCCGGAGAGGACGGAGAAGTCATCTCCGCTCGCGCCGGCGATGATCTCGGAGACTTGATCAATGTAGCCGGATGCCTCCTTGATCCCTTTGATGGTCGGGATCCGGGAGAGAGTGATCGCCGTCGCCGCCTCCATGTTCACCCCGGTCCGGCCGGGGACGTTGTACAGGATCAGCGGTAGCCTGGAAGCCGCGGCGATGAGTTCGAAGTGCTTCAGCATCCCCGCCTGGGTGGGCCTGTTGTAGTACGGGACCACCACCAGCGCACCTGCGGCGCCGAGGTCCGCGGCCAACCGGGTCCGCTCGATGGTGGCCGCGGTGTCGTTGGTGCCCGTCCCCACGATCACCGGGAGGTCGACCGCGGCCGAGACGGTGGTCTCCACCACCGCCCGCCACTCCTGCACAGAGAGGGTGGGGGCTTCCCCGGTGGTGCCGCAGGCCAGGAGACCGTCTATGCCGCCGTTCCCTACGTGATCAATCACCCGACGGAGTCCGTCAAGGTCCAGGGCGCCGTCCAGGAATGGGGTCGGCAGGGCGGGGATGGTGCCATGGAACAGCATG
>CAZNWW010000766.1:0-2285 GCA_964576155.1 uncultured Myxococcales bacterium
CCAGCCCCATTACAAGTCTCCATCTGAAAACCCTCTTCTACTGCGAGACCGGCGGACTTGATTTCTTGCTCGGGCCGATGCTTGCATATCCACGCACGCAGTATATTCAGGATCGACAACCGATTTCCAAGGAAATAGAGGGCACCGGTCAGATATCATCTCTTGTCGACACAGTTCGCATGGCCGTCATCCTGGACGCACTGGTCCTCCTTGATTTCATTCCCTCCTGTTGCTAACTTTGCGCGGCTGACCACGGAGGCTAGGGCCTTGATCTATCTCGACCACAACTCCACGACGCCGACCCATCGAGAGGTGGTGGAGTCCATGCTCCCCCATCTCCGGACCGGCGGCAATCCTGCGAGCCGCCACGGGCCTGGTCGACAGGCTCTGGCTGCGCTGGAGGAGGCCCGGAGTCGGGTCGCTTCTCTGATCGGTTGCCGGGCCTCGGAGGTGCTCTTCACCTCCGGGGGGACCGAGGCCAACAACCTGGCCATCCTGGGGGTAGCGGGGGTCGCCGCATCCCGGAGCGGCCACGTGGTCGTCAGCGCGATCGAGCACCACTCGGTGCTGGAAGCCGTCGGAGCCCTCGAGAGCCGGGATTTCGAAGTCACCCGCGTCCCGCCCGACGCCTCGGGATGGATCTCACCAGAGGCCATGGCCGCTGCGGTGCGAGAGGACACCTGCCTGGTCTCGATGATGTCGGCCAATAACGAGACCGGTGTCGTGCAACCCGTCACCGAGTTGGTCCAGTTGTTAGGCGATCGACAGGTCCTCGTCCACACCGACGCGGTGCAGGCCGTGGGACGCGTGCCAGTGGATGCGAGTTCCATGGGTGTCGATCTCTTGACTCTGTCTGGTCACAAGTTCGGTGGCCCCCTGGGGGTCGGTGCGCTGGTAGTCAGGAGCAGGACAGAGCTCGCCCCCCTGCAGCTCGGCGGCGGCCAGGAGTCGGGGCTGCGCGCCGGCACCCACAACCTGCCCGGGGCCGTGGGCCTGGGCGTCGCTGCGCAGCTGGCCTCACGGGGCCTCATGGAGGACGGCGCCTATCTGGAGGCCCTGCGGGCACGTCTGGAGGAGGGCCTGCGTCTCCTCGGCGCTGACATCCTGCTCGCGGGGGCGGAGCGGCCGCGACTACCCAACACCACTCTGGCCTGTTTCCAGGGCGAGGACGGGACCGCGATGGCGGACAACCTGGACCAACTCGAAGTAGCGGTGTCGACCGGCGCGGCCTGTACCGTAAACCGTGATGAGCCCTCACACGTGCTGCTCGCCATGGGTATGCCCCTGGCGGCAGCCCGAGGGGCGGTCCGGTTCTCGCTGGGCCTGGACAACACTGCCGAAGAGATCGACTTGACGCTGGAGCGTTTAGCAGGCGTCCTTGGACGGAGGGGTCGCAAGGGAATACCCGGAGCGGTCCGACAGGTTTTTTTCAGGAGGTAACGCCGTGGAACGAAATTCAGGCGATGTCTGCGTAATGTTCTCAGGTGGCATGGACACCACCCTGGCTGCAGCGAAGCTGCTTGATTCGGGGGAGGCCGAACGACTCCACCTGCTCACCTTCTGCAATGGTTTCTGCGTTCGGGTGGAGAGCTCCCGCATCCACGTTGACGAGCTTCGGCAGCATTACGGCGAGGATCGCATCATCCATGACATCTCCTACGTCACCGAGGTCTTCGAGGAACTCCGCTCTCCCCTCATCGAGCTTATCCGAACGTACCGCTCCACCCTGGTCTTCGACCTCTGCTGCCGCCTCTCCTTCGAGACCTCAGCCATCATCTACTCGATCAACAACGGCATCTCCCGCGTGGCCGATGGAACCAGCGTCGACCAGGGGCGCCTTTTCCTGGAGAAGCCTGCATACCTGCGAGTAGCGAAGGCCTTCTTTGCAGAGCACGGAATCGACTACTTCAGCCCAGTCTACTCCCGGCGGGAGGGGGGGCGGGGGATGCGCATCAAGGAGCTTCACGAGCGGGGCTTCTCCGTGGGTACTCCGGCGCTCGAGCGGATCAACATCTCCAACTCCATCTTCCAGCAGCCGTTCTGCCTGGTCGGGATCCACACCTTCTTCTTCACGTCGTTCCTGCGCAACCTACCGCTGCTCAAGCACCTGATCTCGAAGCTCAACCTCGGCGTCGATGACGCTATCCGTCTGCGGGAAGAGCGCCAGGAGATCGCGCGCCGGATTATTCGGGAGCGGACGGTCACGGCCGACGATGTGGAGGGCGTGCAAATCCAGGAGCGGTTCTGTACCACTCGTCTATGCGGCCGCAACAGCGTGGAGATCT
>CAZNWW010000767.1:0-2271 GCA_964576155.1 uncultured Myxococcales bacterium
TCCGGATCCTCAATGTAGATCTCCGGGTTTCGTGCGCTGGGCACCAGGTGGTAGAAGAGCTGAGCGCTGTAGAGGCAGGTGTCCGCCACTCCAAGGCTGTCATCACCCTCATCGAGGATGTCGGCCAGCTCGTCACAGATGTGGGTCATCTTCTTCATTGTCACGACGCGCTCGGGGCCCCGGGTGGCCAGGGTCTTGCCATAGGCCTGGATGGCAGCATACATCCGGCTCGCCACGAGCTTCTTGGAGCCGCCCCTGTGTAATGATTCGGCGGCCGCCATCTCGTTCGCCACAGCCAGCTTCATGTGGTTGCCGACTCTCGAGAAGATCTCGATGGCCTGGATGTACTTGCCCTCTTTGAGTGCTTGCTCACCGATCTGCTCGGCGTCCGCGGACTTGCCCTTGGTCGCCAGGGTCAACGCCGCGGTCTCGAACCGGCTGGCGCGAATAGCCTCCTCGATGAAGATTCCGGTGGAGGTGCCCGCCTCTCGAACCGGTGGCTCCCGGAGGCGGGCCGGCACGCTGCGGATGTACAGGTCGAACTCGGACGAGGGTTTCTTGGACCGCTCCTTGCGTTTCGAGAAGAGCTTCCTCCAGCCCGATTTTTCGTCAGTCGCCATGGATCCCCTCCCTCTTGCTCTTGATCACTGTCCGTTCAATGTTCGTACGTTCTCCGAAAAACACAAGCTTGCCCGGCTCACGGGTCCACAGCATCATCCGCCGATATATCCGTAGGATGTCCGGTACGTCCAGTGCTCCCGACATCGCCGCTCTTCTCAACCTCGGGGGTTTCGACCCGGGACTCTTCAGTCGTATTGACGCTGCGGCCGGTCAGGGCCGTGATCTTGTCCTCGGCGGACCGGAGAGTCGCGTAGAGGACACGCTTATCCGCCTGCAGCCTCCGCCTTTCGGCTTCGAGTTCACGCTTCTCCTTGTCGAGACGAGATTGCATGACCTCGATCGCCTGGCGCTGCGTCGTATCCAGCAGGCCCTTCAGGTCGGCCGCCAGCGGATTCTCTTCCTCTTTCGCGAGCTCCTGGAACAGACCTTCCATCCCAGTACGGAACTCTCCCGCCGAACGGAAGCGCTCCTCCGTATTCCGGGCGAGGGCCTTCTGGAAGAAGGCCTTCACAATTTCCGAAAGCCCGAGCCCCTCCAGTCGCTGGACCGGGTCGTAGGTGGGATCGACCTTGAGCCATAGGATCTCCTGGGTCGTACGGCCCACGAATGGATGGTGCTCCGCCTCGGTGAAAGTCGGCGGTTGAGAGATGGCGGGATCGTCCACTTCCTGAACGAACTCCGGTCGGTCCAGATCCATCAAGGGCATGTCGAGGCCGGCGTCGAGGCCGACATCGAGCCTATCGTCCCGCAACCGCCGCTGTGTGGCGACCGAATACGCCCGCTTCCCGGTGACCAGCTCGTACAGCACGACCCCCAGGGCGTACAGGTCGGTCCAGGGGCCGATGTCTCGCCGGAACACCTGCTCCGGCGCCATGTAGACTGGCGTTCCGATCATGATGCTGGTGTGGTCTCGCTCCTCGGTGAACTTGGCGAGGCCGAAGTCGAGCACCTTTACGAAATACGGGTCTCCCGAGACCTCCTGGAGCATGATGTTCTCGGGCTTGATATCCCTGTGGACGATATGGAACGAATGGGAAGCCTCGAGCGCGTTCAGGATCTGGTTCACGATATGTCGGACCGTGCCATGCTCCATTCCCTTCTCGGCGGCCACCAGGTTCTGGATCTCATCCTTCAGGGTCGTGCCGCCATCGACGAACTCCATCACCATGTAAGGCTGCACTCCATGGAAGCCATACTTCAGAAGACCGACGATGTTGGGATGATTCAGACGGGCCAGGGCGGACGCCTCACGCTCGAACTTGCGTCCAAGGTCCTGCATCGCCTCGGGGTTCCCCTTACCCCGCTCCATCAGCTTCAGCGCCGCGTTCATCAGAATAGGCATCTGGAGGGCCAGGTATACTTTTCCGAACCCCCCGGCCCCCAGGAGATCAACGATCACGTAGTCGCCGATCATTCGGCCGATCATCGGCTCCGCCGGCTCGGGCAGGGCCTGCTCGACCTTGGCGTAGTGCTCCTCCGGAATGAAATGATACTCGCGGCGTTGGCAGACTCCTTCCGCGCAAGGATGCCCCACTGGACCTCCCTTACCGCAGTTGGGACACCAACCCTCAACACTCATGGTTCAGGCCTGTGGATAGGTGGATAGGAAGCTTCATCCGTGTTTTACCCCTCCAGGCAGAGTATCGGGAA
>CAZNWW010000768.1:0-833 GCA_964576155.1 uncultured Myxococcales bacterium
CGTATGGGCGGTGGGGGGCGGGTGCCTGGCCCTGATTGCGGTGGCCATCGGCCTCTACCGGGCTTGGCGGAGCTGGCCCGGGCTGGAGGCGGCGGCGGCAGCCCGTCGGGGTTCGTCCCTGGTGTTTACGCGGCCGCTGTTCATCACGATGGTCGTGTCGGTGTGCCTCGCTGTGTTGCTCCCCTTGACCCAACTCTGGCTCACCGCGATCACGGACCGCTACCTCGAGGCGCTGATCGCACAGCTCAGCTGGACCTATCTCTGCGTGGTGGGACTCTTTGGCGTGCTGATCGGCATGGCACTGCTCCGCTTGCGCCTTCGGTTCTCAGTGCGCCTCTCCCTGCCGCTGTTCGTGATCTCCGCCTCGGTCTTCGGCCTATGGTTCTTCGGGCTCAACGCTCCGGATCACTCTCTGCGGGACCTGCTGCACCTCCTGCCCTTCGTCGCGGTGTTCATCGGTCGTGGGCTCGAGCCCCGGCACTGGACCGGTGCGGTCATCGCTGCGGTGCTCCTGGCGGCCCTGGCGGCCCCGTCCCTGGTGGCTGCGCCGGAGCGTTTCCTGTCTCGCCAGGATCTTCGAGGCTGCGCCCGACTCATCGATGGATACACTGCTCCAATCCTCGGGGTGGCCAACTTCGTGATCCCAATGTGGGACCGGGGCGCGCTCGAGTATTACCTCGGGGAGGGCACCGCCACGGGGATCATGTCCCCGGGCGAGATCCCTCCGTCACATTATCTGCCCGCCGTTGTGAACGTGGTGATGACCCGCGGCGCCGCAGACAACCGCGAGGTCTTCGCGCGGGCCTTTTTGCAGCGACTTCAGAAGACACATG
>CAZNWW010000768.1:843-2269 GCA_964576155.1 uncultured Myxococcales bacterium
CTGCGCCGACTTCACGAAGGCGGTGCAACTGCCCGACGGTGTCCCTCCGGCGCGTCCAGATGATCCGCTACATTCGCCACTGACAGAGAGGGCAGGGATGAAAATCCTCGGAATCAACTTCTCGAACGACGCAGCCGCTGCCCTCGTGGTGGATGGCCGTCGGGTTGCGGCTTCCACGGAAGAGCGCTTCTCCCGGGTGAAGCATGACGCATCCTTCCCGGCGCGAGCAGTACGTTTCTGCCTGAGTTACGCAGGGGTCACCGCTGCGGACCTGGATGCGGTCGGCTTTTTCTGGAACCCGGGTGTACACCTCGAGCCGGCCTTGCCCCGCCAGACGGGGACCCCGCGCCACCATGCGGAGTACCTGTACAGCGTCCCCAACCACCTCTTGCAGGTCATGGGCCAGCCCGAAGTCCGGGGGATCACCCAGGTCCTCCACCTGGACGGCCGCGACCTGCCGATCCATTACGTGGATCACCACATGTCCCACGCGGCGTCCGCGCTGTTCAACGCGCCCTTCGACGAGTGCGCCATTCTGTCGACCGACGGCTACGGCGAGCGGACCAGCACCCTGGTTGCCCGCGGTCAGAGACGACGGATTACGCCCCTGCTCACCGTGGAGTTTCCCCACTCCATCGGCGCGCTCTATGCTGCCTTTACACAGTACCTCGGATTCCGCCCCAACAGCGGCGAGGGCAAGGTCATGGGGCTGTCCTCTTATGGCAATGGAGCCCTCTACGACAAGGTCCGCTCGCTGGTCCGGCTCTCGGACGACGGGTTCGAGCTGGATCTCTCCTGTTTCAGCTACAACATGGAGCGGACACGGCGCTATACGCCCAAGCTCGTAGAGCTCCTCGGACCTGAGCGGGCACCGGAGTCAACGCTGGACGAGCGCCACTTCGAGGTGTCCAAGGCCCTCCAGCTGGTCACCGAGGATCTTCTCCTCCACATGGCTGGTCTGGCGAAGGCAAGGACCGGGGCGACGAACCTCGTCGTCAACGGGGGTGTGGCCCTCAACTGTGTGGCCAACACACGGATCATTCGCGAGGCGGGGTTTGAAAAATGTGTCTTCTACGCGGCCGCATCGGACGCGGGATCGAGCCTGGGTGCGGCCCAGTATGTGGCTCATGTGGTGCACGATGAACCCCTGGATCCGGCGCCCTATTCCGAGTATCTGGGGTTTGGGGCCACCGACGAAGATGTGGACGACGCGATCCTGCGCGCAGGCGCAGTGAGCAAAGTAGTGGCTGACCCGGAGACGGTCGCCGCAAAGCTCATCGCGGCTGGCTCCATCGTCGGGTGGTACCAGGGACGCACCGAGTTCGGCCCTCGCGCCCTGGGCAACCGCTCGATCCTGGCGGATCCCAGCCGAAAGGACATGAAGGACATCCTCAACGCCCGGGTGAAGTTCAGGGAGCCCTTCCGT
>CAZNWW010000769.1:0-2268 GCA_964576155.1 uncultured Myxococcales bacterium
CCTGAACGAGAGGCCGGAGCCCAGGCCCGCCGGCGACGAAGCGCTGGTACGGGTGGCCGCGGCCGGCTTGTGTCCCAACGAGGTCCGTCTCCGCGACGGAGTCCTCAAGAGCGCGAGATACCCCCTGATACCCGGCCACCAGTTCGCCGGGGTCGTTGAGGCGTGCGGCGCGGCTGTCGAGTACATGAAGCCGGGCGACAAGGTTGATTCATTCGTAAAAAGCCCTCGCCAAGTGGAGAGCCAGAAAGGATAATGGGCGAAGGAGAGCGTTCTTACCCACCGTGAGCGAGGGAAAGGATCATGTTTCGAGCGCGAGACCCGCAAGAGAGCCTGTGGCAGTCGGAGTTCCTGGTGACGCCGAAGAAGGCTGGACTCCTGCAGAGGAGTTGGGCGGAGGTGTTCCGGAACGAGGCGCTACCGCTCATTGACGAGGAGCGGTTTGCCCCGATGTACTGCCCGGACAACGGCCGGCCCAACCGGGCGGTGCAGACGGTGCTGGGGATCCACATCCTGAAGGAGATGTTCAACCTGACCGACCACGAGGCACTGGAACAGCTGGAGTTCAATCTGCAGTGGCACCATGCCCTTCGTCTGGACATGGAGGAGAGCCATCTGCCACAGAAGACGCTCCACAACTTCCGGGTGCGGCTGATGCAACACGACGGTGGTCGCGTGGCCTTCCAGGAGACGACGGACCGGATCATCGAGGCGCTGAGTCTGCGCACGGGAAAGCAGCGTCTGGACTCGACCCACATCATGAGCAACATCGCCATGCTCACCCGGCTGGGGATCTTCTGCGAGACCATCCGCCTCTTCCTCAGGGCGGTGGCCCGAGAGTACCCGAGCCTGGGCGAAGGCATCGCCCAAGGGCTTGCCCAGCGGTACCTCGAAGAGGACGGGGAGGTGACCAGCTACGAGGACGTACGTTCAGGGGAGGGTCGCCGACGACTTGCGGTGTGCGCCCGGGACCTGTACCGGCTGGTGGACCGGTTCCGAGGGACAGCGGTGGCGGAGATGGAGGAGTACCGGCTGCTGAAGCGGTTGCTCCGAGAGCAGTGCCATGTAGGTAAGCCTGTCCTCGAACGAAGTGAAGGAAAGGGTGACGGACGCCCACAAGCAGGAGATGACGATGCTGGAGAGGGGAGAGTGCCCATCGCGCTGAAGGACTCGAAGGAGGTGCGGTCCGACTCGCTGCAGTCGCCCCACGACCCAGACGCTACCTACAGCGGGCACAAAGGCAAGGGGTATGAGGTGCAGGTGGCGGAGACCTGCGATGAGGAGAACGCTACCCAGATAATTACCCACGTAGAGGTGACCCCGTCCAGCGGAAGCGACGCTGAGGTGACGGTACCCGTGGTCGACGCGTTAAGTGAGCGGGACATCCGCCCAAAGGAGCTATGGAGCGACACGTCTTACGGCTCGGGGCGGAACGGGTGGGAGGTGGGGCGTCGGGGCACCGAGTTGGTGAGCCCGGTGGGCGGCGCAGCCCCGACGGAGTCCGAGACAAGGGAGGAGCCTGTCAGGCTAGCGGCGGCGGACTTTCAGATCGACGTTACCGCCAACAAGCGTACGGTGTGTCCTGCAGGCCACCAAGCGATCGCGGAGTACGAGGACGAGGATGCTCCTGAACGAGTCGAGGTCCACTTTGCCCGCCATATCTGTGAGCCCTGCCCGCTGCGACCTCGTTGCCCCGTGAGGTGGCGTCGTCGGCCGGAGCTTGCCGGAGACCGATCCTTGCACGGAGCGTACGTCCTCAGCACAGACCTGGTCAGAGTCAACATCGAGCAGCGTCGGAGGGCTGAGGCAGACGGGCAATGGGGCAAGCGGTACGCAGTGCGAGCAGGGATCGAGGGAACGAACTCAGAGCTGAAACGACGTCATGGGCTTGGACGCCTGCGGGTACGTGGAGGCAGCAGGGTTCGGCTCGCTGTGTATTTCAAGGGGCTGGCGTGCAACATCAAGAGGATGATCGTTGTCCGCATGGAGGAAAGGGAGAACGCGACTCGCCGGGCAGCAGGTGTGGTGCCTGCTGCTGCGGCCGCATGAATGAATAGGTCCTCTGCATGCCCCATCGGGAGCCCTGGGCCGCCAAACAGGCGCCCTCATGACACCATGGCGGCGAACCGCGAACCGGCGGCTACCCTTCACTCACTCTGCTCCAACCACGTTCGCACGCCATCACTCACCGCAAAGGGGCCTTTCTACGAGGGAATCAACCATAGGTTGCATGCTCCTGTTTATGGATACTGGCAAACTCCTTGTACATGT
>CAZNWW010000770.1:0-2261 GCA_964576155.1 uncultured Myxococcales bacterium
CTCGTAGAGATCGTGAAGCAACTGGCGACCGTCCTGCAGCGCTGACCCTCGCCCATCCAGGTTCCCTCAGATCAGTCCTCGACGAGGATCACCACGTCATCCATGTAGATCGTTGCGAAGGCGTCATTGGTCATTTCGAACCGGAAGGTGTGGTTGCCCGCCCCCAACGAGGTGACGGCCACGGTCATGTGGTGCCAGATGCTATCGCCACAGACGGAATCTGAGGAGATCGGCAGGAGGGTCCCGCCGTCGCCCTTGATGTTCATGTTCCAGTTGGGCGTTATGCTGCCGGGACAGAGGAGCATGAAAGAGATGTAGGACTCCTGGCCGCTCGGGAGGTTCGCGTCGAACTCCATCCACCCATTCACCTTCCAATTGTTGTACCGGATGGACTGTGTCGGGGAGTTGGCGAACTCAGGGACCCCGGAGGCGTCATATACGAACCAGGCGAGTATGGGCGTCAGCCAGGAGTCGGAGAAAGTGAACTTGGCCGAAGTATCGCCTGCCGCCTCGTCGTCGAAGTTGGCCTGGAAGATGGGGGTCATCGAGGTGCAGATGGTGTTCCCGTCCCCCGGATCCGCGCAGATCTCGAGGGCCCCGCATTCAGAGGAGTCCTGACAGCAGGTCTCGCAGATGCACTGGTGGAGCTCCACATTGCAGGTCTCGCTGCCTAGACAGATCCCGCAGTAACCGCCGCATCCATCGATGCCGCACTCGTAGATCCCGCCTTCCCCGTCGTCACAGTCGGGCACGCAGCAGGCGCCGTCGATGCATGGCAGACCGCCGCAGTCATCGTCCACGACGCAGCAGCCGGGGATGGCTTCGAAGAGGCAGGCGGAGCCGTCCTCAGAGCAGGTGTCCACGGTGCACTCGTCACCGTCGTCACAGGGGAGTACGGGCGAGGGGGAGTGGGCACAGCCGTCCACCGGGTCGCAGGTGTCGATGGTGCACGGATCCTCATCGCCGCAGTCCAGGGACGCGCCGCCTGTACACTCACCTTCGACACAGGTCTCGTCGCTGGTGCATACGTCTACGTCATCACACTCACCGCCCTCGTTGATGCCCGAGGGTACGCAATCCCCGGTCCCGGGGTCGCAGACAAGATCGTAGCAGGTCCCGCCGGGGCCGCATTCCACCACGGAGTCGGGATCTAGCTCACAGTTGTACGGAAAGGAGTCCTTGTTGCACTTCTCCGAACCGTTGCAGTAGTCCCCATCGTCGGAGCAGTCCTCATCCAGTACACAGTTACAGATGCTCAAACCGGACTGGCACTCGCCCAAGGCGTCGCAGACCGCGTCGGGGAAGCACGCGCTTCCGGAGTCCTGAGACGCGTCGGGGTATGAACACGGGGTCCCAGCCACCGCCTCCACGTGGACGCAGGTCCCGCTCAAGGGGTCGCATGCATCGACGGTGCAGTCGTCCAAGTCGTCGCAATCCACAGTCAGGATCCCGGCGCAGATGCCGAGGGCCGTGCAGGTGTCGGTGTCGGTGCAGGCGTCGGCGTCGTCACAGACCTGCCCGGTGAGGGCCACGTTTGAGCACGTCCCGTTGAGCTCGCTGCAGGAGTCCGCAGTGCAGTCCTTCCCGTCGTCACAGTCCTTGGCGGTTCCCACGCAGGCGCCGATAGCGTCGCAGACGTCATCGACGGTGCAAGGATCGTCGTCGTTGCAGGCTTCTCCGTTCATCACTTCGGCGTCGTGGAAGCATTCTCCTGTCACCGGGTCACAAGCGTCTGCCGTGCAGTCATCCTGGTCATCGCATTCTTTCTTGTCGTCCCCTGAGCTGCACACCACGCCGGCGCAAACGTCACCCTGAGTGCAAAGGTCACCATCCTCACAGGCCCCGCCCGGGTTGGCGGCCTGCTCCTCGCAATCTCCCGTGGCCTCGATGCACTGGAAGGTCGAGCATTGGGTGGCCTCGGGACAGTCCACTGCCAGACCGTCAGGGACACATTGACCCTCCTGGCAGACCGTTCCTCCATCACAGAACGCCGCATCCTCGCAATCCGCATCCACCGCACATTCGCCAGCACATTCGTTGGCCTCGCTGTCGCAGAGGAACTTGTCCTCGAACGTATCCGCGCACTCAGTCGACTCGGAGAAGATGCCCTCATTACATTGACGGAAGGTGGTCGCGCCGGTGCAGAGGATCCCCTGGTCCACAACCTGGATCGGGGCCTCCTCCAACAGGATAACGCAGCCGCCCGCGGTCTCCGTACAGACGGCTTGGCCGCCGCCGTAGATCCAGGCGCAGGTTTCACT
>CAZNWW010000771.1:0-2258 GCA_964576155.1 uncultured Myxococcales bacterium
TCTGCCCGACTGCACCGGCAAGCAATGCGGCGACGACGGCTGCGGCGGCACCTGCGGCTCGTGTCCGCCGGGCTTCTTCTGCCAGGGCAGCCACTGCAACGACGAGTGCACCCCGGACTGCACCGGCAAGGAATGCGGCCCCGATGGATGCGGCGGCTCCTGTGGCCAATGCCCGGGCGGCTTCTTCTGCCAACAGGGCAAATGCGACCCGCAATGCACCCCGGACTGCCACGGCAAGCAATGCGGCGACGACGGCTGCGGCGGATCCTGCGGGTCCTGCCCGCCGGAATACTCTTGCGACACCCTCGGCCACTGCAAGCAAGGCTGCACACCCGACTGCCACGGCAAGCAATGCGGCGACGACGGCTGCGGCGGATCCTGCGGGACCTGCCCCGGCGGCCAGAGCTGCAACGCGACCGGCCATTGCGTGGAGGGCTGCACGCCGTCATGTACGGGCAAGCAATGCGGCCCCGACGGCTGCGACGGCACCTGCGGAGCCTGTGGTTTCGAGTGGCATTGCAACATGACCAACTTCCAGTGTGAGGAGGACGACACCTGCCTGCCCGACTGCCACGGTAAGCAATGCGGCGACAACGGCTGTGGCGGCGCCTGCGGCACCTGTCCGCCGGGCTACCTCTGCGGTGACTCCTTCAAATGCGCGCCTGACATGCCCGCGGGGCCGGACACCAGCACCCCGGGCATGGACACCACCGGGGAGCCCGACGTGGGCGGCTGCGAAGAGGGTTACTCGCTGCTCTACGGCAACTGCGTCCCCGACGACGAGATCGACGGCGGGACCTCAAGCGGCTGTGCCATGGCCCCGGGCAGGGACACCGAAACACCGGCCATTTGGCTCCTGGTCGGGGCCCTCTTGGGCTTCATTGCGCTTCGCCGCCGAGGTCAGCTCGTCGAGGCCCCCGGCAGTGAGAGGAAAACCCGGTAGTTCTCCAAGAGTCGTCGACCGACAACCCGCCAGTCGTACTCGGCCTCGAGATGCGCACGGATGCGGGACACAGGCGCTTCCCAACCATCCGGTCGCTCGAACAACCACGTCAGGTGCTCGGCCAGGGCCGCAGGATTCCTCTCCGAAGCGAAAAAGCCGCCTCCATCCAGACCGCCGAGGGCGTACGGAATGTCGCAGTGGGTGGTGGTAACCACGGGCATTCCGGTCGCAGCCATCTCGAGGATCGACACCGGTACGCCACCCTCGGTGTCCCCGTCGGACGCAGTTGCACTGGGGGAGAGGAAAACGTGGTGTCGGTAGGCCTCCTCGATGAAGACCCCATATGGTTGGTAGCCCAGGAATCGGATTCTCTCCTCGAGGCCGTTCCTGGCGACCGCAGCCAGGATCCGCTTCTTCTCTTCGATGCCCCTGGGCAGACCCCCCGCATCCCCGATCACGGTGACCTCGAACGGGATCCCGGACCGATGCAGCCGCCCCAGCGCGTCCATGGCGTCCGGGATGCCCTTCTTCTCTCGGAACGAGCCAGTGATCAATACGCGTAGCGGCTCCCCCGGAGAGAGGGACCGCACACGGAATGGGAAGCGGTCCAGATCTACCCCCAGGTGCTGCACCCGGGTCATACCGGCCGGACACCCAAGGTTGGAGAGCTCCGCTGCCATGTGGGGTCCCTCACAGAGGCAGCCGGACACGGCCTCGAACAGTCGATGATACCGGTCGTTCCACCCCGGCTCCAAACGCGGCAGGAGGCTCATGTCCCATCCATAGAAAGACACCACGTGGGGCAACCCGGCACGCTGGACACCGAAGAGAGTCGTCCAGGCCCAATCGCCAAAATGGGAGTGGACGATCTCGGGCTGCTCCTGATCAATCACCTGGTTCAAGCGCTGAAGGATGGACCGGAACCCAATCGTGCGGGCGGCACGAAAGAGGGCTCGCTGAGGCAAGGATGAACCACGCACTTTATGTACCCGTGCAACGGGGAACAGGTCGAGATTGGCAGTCGAGAAGCAGAAAACTGCGCTCTCCACCTCGTCCTCCGGGAGGTTTCGTACCAGGTGACCGAGCCAGGTCTTGGTGAGAGTCAACCACTCACTCGTTGAGTGGAGGACGCGCAGGGTTCCTCCCTTTCGACTCCCAGTCTCTGCCCGTATCACGTTCCCAACCTCCCAGCGCCGCGGTGCTGGTCAGGGATGAGTATAGCGCACAGGTGCCGGAGGCGCTTGCGCCAGCTCCATGCGCCAACCTATCATCAAAGGCCGGACACCGGAAAGCGGGAGAGTGCGACCATGAAAAC
>CAZNWW010000772.1:0-1884 GCA_964576155.1 uncultured Myxococcales bacterium
TGGAAGGAGAGCCCTGTGACCTCGACCCAGGCAGCTCCCGTCCCCGGCTCGTCGGGATCCACTGCGAGGCGGGCAGCGAAGAACCATCCGTCCTTCTTCACATCGAAGGGCTCCCCCTCGCCGTCTCCGTCCGAGAGCTCCCGGACCACCTCTTCGTTGACCAGGAGCTGCCCGGTGTATACCCCTTCGATGTGCCAGGACACCAGCCCCCGGACCCGATCGAACGCCGGGACGTCATGGTCCGGCTCCTCCGGCGCGCGCTCCCCGACCGCGCAGTCCGCACACGGCTCCTCTGCGACCTGGGTTCGGGCCTCAAGAGATCCCGTCGTGTACCAGTCGCTTACGGACGGCGCACCGAGCCGTACGGCGAGGCCGTGATGCTCGGGCTCCGGCAGGGTGGCATCCAGCTCCCACGCGCGTGCCCAGGTCAGTTGCCACGGAAAGAGGCTGTCGGTGCGGTTTCGGTACACACGGACATCGTCGAAACGGAGCCCGGAACCTGCAAGGACAGGAATATCCGGGTCGCTGAGGAACCGGAACCTCAACTCCTGCCCTTGAATCTCCAGGTCCACCTCGGTCTTGAGGAACGACGGCCCGACCTGCACGAGCAGCGCACCATCGATGAGGAGCTGTCCTGCAAGACCGACGACGAGATCCTGGTCCACCGAAAACGACACGCCGTCGAACGGCTCGACAAAGTTGTGCCAACAGGAGACAGCGCCCCGTGTCGACGCTGCACCGGGGCGCAGCTCAAAGGCCACGCGGTCCTGCACGCCGTGCTCCCAGGTGAAACCCGCGGCGTCCCAGGAGTAGGCGTTCCACCACCCGCCGGTTCTGGCCTCGAGGCCTGTCACCTCCAGGAGGCGGTGGGTGGAGTCCACTACCGCGTCGAGGGTACTGAGCCTGAAGCCGATCTCCCCTGCCTCCGGGGGCGTCCAGACGCGATCACCCGCCGCGCCGAAAGGCTCGGCGCCGCCGCCGGCGAGGAGCTCGAGGTTATACATGGATGGGTCGAAGCCTCCGTCCGCGTGGAAACGCACCTCGTCCAGCGAATCCGGGCCGAGTTCGGCCCGCGCTTCGACCCAGCCGGACAAGGGCCAGGCGAGATCCCCGGCGTGGACCAGGACCAGAGCGCTTCCCAGGCTGAAGGTCGGCGAGAGATCAATGTCCACTCCCCCGGCCTCCTTCGTCGTGATGGTCCAGATGCCCTGGACCCGCTCGCCGCTGCCACAGAGGACCCACCGCCCGGAACCGGGCAGGAGGCCGGTCATCCCCGTGTCATCGATGGCCTGCGCCTCCACGAGATGCGCCTCGCCGTCCTTCAACTCCTCGGGCCACGGCACCACGAAGCCACAGTCCCCATTATCCGCGGTCGGCAGCTCTGCGATCAGCTTGGCCACGCTCTCCCCGTCCACCAGGATCTCGATGTTCACCGGGGGCTCTGCGTCCGGATCATCAGCCCAACCGCGCACCTCGCCGCAATCCGCTACCTCGAGGTAGCCCTGGGGCATGTAGACACAGATTCCGCAATCACTCGGGCATGAGTCGCAGTTCTCGCCCCAATCGCAAGAACCGTTGCCGCAGCACTTCCCGCAGTCATGGGGGCAGTTGAAGCAATGCTCCGGGATGAACGAATCGCAGGTGTTGTTGCCACAGCATGGTCCGCAGTCCAGCTCACAGGTCTGGCAGGTCTCCCCGTAATCGCATGCCCCGTTGCCGCAGCAGGGGCCGCAGTCGGTCTCACAGGACTGGCAGGTCTCCCCGTAATCACATGCGCCGTTGCCGCAGCAGGGCCCGCAGTCGGTCTCGCAGGACTTGCAGGTCTCCCCATAGTCACACGCGCTGTTGCCGCAGCACTGTCCGCAATCCTGGGAGCAGGACTGG
>CAZNWW010000772.1:1894-2258 GCA_964576155.1 uncultured Myxococcales bacterium
TGCAGGAGCCGTCGCCGCAGGAGGGGCCGATCGGCCCGGGCCCCGATCCCCCCTTTACACAGATGTACTTGTCGAAGAATCCCAGGCTGAACCACGCTGTCTGAACCCCGCTGAAGGACCAGCATCCCTGGTGGGTGACCTTGACGCTGGCCCCCACGGCCTCCACCCAGGCCACGTGGCCCCATTGGTCGCCGGGATACTGGGGGGTGACCCGGTTCCCGACGCAGCTCGAGGTGGGGGTGCCCTTTGCATCGTAGTCAGGGTGGGACGCAGCGTAGCCGGACCACATGTTGGCGTTGCCCCACGGCGGAAGCGCCTTCCCCCAATGACAGCAGGCAGCGTGCCATGCGTACCAGGTGCAGTT
>CAZNWW010000773.1:0-858 GCA_964576155.1 uncultured Myxococcales bacterium
TGACGAACCACTGGGTCCCCAGCACCGCGGAGGCGTAGAACGTCGAGACTCCCTCGGTCCACGCGAGGTTCGGGTCAGCGCGGACGCCCAAGGCCTTGTCCCCGGTGCCGTCGTCGTTGCTGACCCGGTCCAGGACGAGCTTGAAGAACTCCTTCAGGATCACCATGTCGTCGTACTCATCCCGGTCGGTGTCCTTGCCCTGGATGTTCAGGCCCCCCAGCTCCTGGCAGATCCCCGCGTTGTAGAGGACATCGCTGCAGTAGAGGGTGTCCGTGGTGTCCGTGCCCGTGGCCCAGTACGCGGCGATCTCCCCGAGGTCTTTTCCGGTCATCCGGCGGGTCAGATCCGAGCCGTCGACCAGGACATCGAGGATGTTGAACGCGCCGGCGCCTACCTCCGCCGGGATGTCGAAGTCCAGGATCGGGTACTCGGTTTCGTTCTCGTCGATGGTGAAGCTGGATACCGTGTAGACCTGCTTGAACTTCGGGTGATTGAAGACCGTGATCGGGCGCAGGCCGTTCTCGTAGTTGGTCTTGGAGAGGATCTTCAGGTAGACCCCCGGCTGGCCGTTGTTGTCGAAGGACAGCTCATAGCGCCCGAAGCGGTCGGTCCACTCGGTGGCCAGGAGCGAGTCGTCGCTGTTGCGGTACAGCTCGAGCTGGGTGTACCGTGCCGGAGACCAGGTCTTCCCCCTGAAACCCCAGCGGTCGAAGGTGCGGTCTTCGTAGCGGATGGAGCCGCGGAGCAGGCGTCCACAGTTCTCGTTGTTGAAGGTCGCCACCTCCACTCCGGAGCCCGCGCCGCCCGAGTCATCGGTGCCCGACGCGAAGTAGCCGTTATAGACCTCCACGTTGCCGC
>CAZNWW010000773.1:868-2247 GCA_964576155.1 uncultured Myxococcales bacterium
CGTGTAGTTGACGCCCTGGTAGCTGCAGTCCGAGTAGAAGTCCATCCGGACGATGAAGGTGCCCGTCGGCGCCTGGCCCAGGGGCCAGAAGATATTCTCGTTGTTGATGCCGTCGATGGAGCAGGCCGGGTTGGAGTCCAGATCCAACCAGCCGCCGCTGCCGCAGATGTCGTTGGCGTAGTAGATCTCACAGCCCGCGGGCTCGACCACGTGGAGATCCACGTCGTCGTTGTGATCCCACGCCACGCTCACTTGGATGTCTCCGGAGCCCACGCTCTCGACGCTGAGGGTCTTCTGCATCACGGGGGAGACCCGCCCGATCTCGTCCACCACCTGGAAGTTGAGCGTGATCGAGTTGGGTGGCTCCTCGGGCTCCACGAAGGCCCTCAGCAGGAGCAACAGCTCCTCATCCCCGGAGGGATCCTCGAGGGGCTTCTGGTAGTACCCGGCGTAGTCATCCGCCCAGACTATGATCCCGATGATCTCATCGACGTACGCGTAGTCTGCGAAGTTGACGTTCAGGGTCGCTGATCCGCCGGTGATGATGAAGTCGTTTCCGTAGACGAGGGAGATGGGCTGGGTCCAGACCTCGGAAGGGGAGGGAGGGATCTCGTCGACGAAGATGCCCCCGTCCACGGCGAGAGGGATCTCGACCCCGTTCTGGAGCTTGAGCCGGAGCTCGTTGTACTCCAGGGTGAAGTCACCGTCCGAGAGGGTCACCGGGATGCTGTAGAGCCCGTCGGGGACATCGTTCTCCTGGCCCACGATCCAGCTCACCTGGTATTTGCCGCCGCCGATCTGGTACACGTCCTCCGCGCCGGCGGTCCAGGTGCTGTCGAGCGCCGAGAAATTCGCGGTGACCTCCAGCCCCGGCAGCCCGGTGGAGAGGAAGATGCTCACGGTTTCGCCGTTGGAGGTGAAGGGTTTACTCGCGGCGATCCGCTTGAACTCGAACTTCGGGTTGACCACGATGATGTCCAGGCTGTCCTCGACTTCCCAGGTCCCTTCCTTCGCCTTCGCTTCGAGGTGTACGACGCCGTCGTCCAGGGAGGTGGTGTCCAGGAGCACCTCGGTGGGGAGCTTCTTGTCCCAGTAGATCGGCTGCCCGTTGGCCCAGAGAGACACCGACTCCGGCATCCACTCGTCGGTGCCGACAGGCTCCAGGGCCACCCGTATGGCGCCGTTCAGCTCCGCGTCCTGGGGGGGGTCGACGATGGCGATCCCCCAGTCCACGGTGGCGCCGCCGTCTTCGTCCTCTCCATGATTGTCGCTGATCGGGACCTCTTCCTCGGGGACGTCCTCCACCGGTACGTCTTCAACCGGCACGTCCTCGACGGGTACGTCCTCGACAGGAACGTCCACCGTCGGTGCGTCCTCAT
>CAZNWW010000774.1:0-2246 GCA_964576155.1 uncultured Myxococcales bacterium
ACACCGCCGTGTCCTCGATGAGGCGCACTCCCAGGGCCGCCTTCCCCTTCTTCCCGAACCGCTTGGCGGAGTTCAAGACCACTCGCCAGAGGGCTGCGACGACCTCGCCGTCCCCTTCCAGGAGCGCGGCCCCCTCGACCAGGAGCTCCAGCCCCGCGTCGGTGCCCTCCGACACGCCCTGCCCCGACAGGTTGATCAGGGCGCTCTCGTAGTTCTGGCGCCATCGGTCTCCCGTTGCGCCGTCGAGATGGCCATCCCGGAACAGCACGACAGCGGCCGCCCAGTCCTTGGTGCGGAATGTCGCTATCGCCACCTGGAATCGCAGGAGATCCTGCGCATCCGCCGAGAGACGGCGCCGCAGCCCCTCGTCCCGGGCGGAGCCCGCAAGCGCCAGTCCGGCGGCGATCCTGTCCTCGATGACCTGGATGCGTCGGACGCTCCGCTGCACAGCCACGGCGTAGTTGTGTCCCACGGTCTGAGGAACCGGTTCGAAAGCGTCCAGCCCCTCTCGGGCGACCGCAAGCCCCTCCGGGACCTTGCCAAGGTCCAGCAGGCGGGAGACATGACGGGTGTAACAGACCTCCAGGTTGTTCAGGAGCACCCCCTCCCCCGGGTGCCGACGCAGGCCTTCGAGGAAGGTGTCTCGGGCTTCGGTGAAGCGCTCGGCCTCCACCAGGGCCATCCCCTTCTTGTGGAAGGCGTAGGTCGTCCACTCGTCCAGGTTGCCGCGGAGCTTGCGGGTCAGATCCTTGATGGCGCGGGCCCGATCCACCAGGTCTACCGCAGCGTCGTACCGGCGCTCCTGGAGGAGGTTCCACACGAGGTTGTTGATCATAGCGTCTCGGGACTCCCGGAAGCGGTGGATCCCACCGCCCACGATGGAGGCCTTGCTGAACGCGGCCAAGGCGCCCTCCGGGTCCCGGTCCCTCAGCCGGGCCACCCCGATGTTGGAGTAGACCAGGGCCACCAGGACCCGGTTGTCCACCCGCTCACGGGTGCCCTGGATCTCCTTGATGAGTGCGGTGTTCTCCACCGCTGCGCCGTCCTGGAGGCGGACTACCTCGCCGCCGAGCTTTCGCTCTTTGAGGAATCGCTTGTACACATCCAGGGTCCTCGCCGGGGCAAAGCCCCGCGGCGACGTGGTCTCCACCTCGATCCAGCGGTTTCCCGCCCGCACCACGGAGTAGACGTGGCTGGGCACGAGGACCGCGGCGGAGCGAATACCCAGCTCCCCGAGGAGACCATTGTACAGGAGGGTGGCGGAGACGCAGTTGTATCGCCCGTCGTTCAAGACACCGGGCAGGTCGACGCCGTGGAGCTCGTAGCGCTCGAGGACCTCTTTGTGGAGCCACTCGAAGACCCGGCGGGCGCGGTCCCGGGTAGTGCCCTCCCCCGCTGCCTCCCGGGCGTCCTCCACGAGGGCCTTGATGCGGGACTCGAACCGTCCCAGGTCCTCCAGCCAGACCACTCCTGATGCAACGAGACCGGCGCACACGAGATCCTGGTCCAGGCGGCCGTCCGCGACATCCGCCAGCAGCGCCTTCTCCGCCGCACCGGAGTCGGGCGAACGTCCCGCTTCACAGACGTGAGCGTGTCGAAGACCCTTCGAAGCTCGAAGAGCGGAGTAGGGCGAACGTCCCCCCGAAGCCAAAGACATCCAGGCCGAAGAAGCCAAAGAAGAAGCGGGTGGCTCGAAAGAAGGTCGACATGCCTGCGCCCCCGACCAATCAGAACCAGTCGCTCGCCGACCGAACCCCAAAGCCCAAGACGCCCAAGAAGATCGGACTCAACATGAACGGCTCTGTCACAGCGAATCAGGGCGGCGTGCCGTTACCCGTCGGCGACGGCTTCCCGACACCCGCAGACGACCTCGACGACTGGGACGACGGTCCACAAGGCGATGGGCGCGGCGTGGGTCCCAAGGACCGGGACGGCACGGACGATGGGGCCGATCCTACCGAAGATAGGGCCAGGGCCGAGGAAGCCAGGGATGAGGCCAAAGAAGTTCTGGAGGAAGGGGACGCAGACGGGGACGGGAAGCTCGACGAAGAGGAAAAGGCGGAGCAGGTAGCGGACCGGAAGCACGACAAGATCGAGACGAAGTCTCTCCGCAAGATCCGCAGGAAGCCGAAGGTGAGGAAGAACGTGCAGCCCCCCTACCCCGAGGAGCTGCGTGAGCTGGAGGTCGAAGGCGTCGTCGCATTGGAGCTCGTGGTCGACGACGAGGGCAAGGTCTCGTCGGTCAA
>CAZNWW010000775.1:0-2245 GCA_964576155.1 uncultured Myxococcales bacterium
CACCGACCGTGGCGAAGAAGTCGGCGTCGGAGCCGAAGTCTGCGCCGGAGCCGGAGCCGGAGCCTGTGCCGGAGCCAAACCCCGCGCCGAAGCCGAAGCAGCCAACGGTCTCGAGTCCTGACATGAAGTCCGGGACAGCGGATCTCGTCCGCGCCGACGAGATCCGGCGGATCTGGGCCGATTAATCGATGAGTGCCGCAAGAAACTCGCGGAGCAGTACGAATAGGACCCGTCGTGCGCCGGCCGGAATCCCGGGCCCCGGCCTTCGCCGCAGCTACCTGCGGACGGTGGTCGTTGCAGGGATCATCCTCGCCGGGATCTGCACGCTGCTCTGGACCTCACTCGGAGGAAAAGCGGGGCTGGTGATCGCCGTGCCGTCGTGGCTCTGGTTTGTGGGCACCGCGCGCTGGGCCCGTGGGCAGCTCCCCCTGGTGCGGCCAAACGAGCGGGCGCGCCTGTACGACAGCTTCCTCCTGGCGAACTCCATGACCTTGTTCCGCCTGCTGGCGACCCCCATGCTGGCCCTGGCCGTGACGCAGCGGCCCGGGGACGACCTCAGCCAGTGGCTCATCTTCGGATTCTTCATCATCTGTGCGGCTACCGACGTCCTGGACGGCTGGCTGGCCCGTTCACGGAACCAATGTTCGGTCTTCGGGCGCATGTACGACCACGTCACCGACATCATCTTCGGGACGCTGTTGTCTATTGCGCTCTGGTGGTCGGGGCTCCTGCCCAGCTGGTTCTTCGTCCTGGTTCTCGTGCGGTTCCTGCTGCCGGTCTTCGGCGGCGGCTGGCTCTTCTTTCAGCACGTGGCCTGGCGCATCGAGCCTTCGATCATCGGCAAGGTGACCGTCAGCAGCCTGGCACTCCTCACCCTCGTCTATCTCCTCCCCGATGGGCTGGTGGACCCCGGCGTCGTCGACCAACTGACCGTGGGGCTCCTGGACCTCTCCGCGTTCCTCGTAGGTGTCAACCTGGTGTATCTGGTGCGACGGGGGGTCTCGATTCTCCGCACCGCAGAGGGACCTCCACGCCGTTGAGCGGGGAAGTCCGGCTCCTCCGGGTTTATTTGACCAGATCCCCCCCGAGGGTAGACTGTCCGTTGGGGGCTGTGCGCCCCCGGGAGGGACCATGCGAACCATCCTGACGATCGGCCTGGCGGTGCTGCTCACGACCTTGGCCGTCGAGGCGAAGGCGCAGCCCCGGGAGGTGCAGTGGCAGTACCCGACGAGAACCCGCGGCCTGGCCGGCGCGGGTCGCTCATTCGCCACGGCCTCCAATGCGCTCTTCCTGAACCCGGCGGGTTTGGCCCTGGCAACCCAATACGTCATCGAGGGCGTCTACAGCGTTGGCTTCGATCCCGTCACCCACTCGGTGGGGACCAACTGGACCGACTCGTACATGAATCCCTGGCTCGCGGCAGGTCTCGGATACTCCTACCTGAAGGGCCCGAAGGACGGTGAACTCTCCAAGGGAGCCCACGCCCTGAACGGCGGCTTCGCTGTCCCGGTGGTGAAAGGGGACACCAGGCTGATATTGGGCACCGCGGTCCATTGGTTCCGGGAGCTGAACGGCATGCCCAGCGGAAAGAACCGCGATCTGTTCACCGCGGATCTCGGAATGATCCTGTCGTTCAAGGACATGTTCCGCCTCGGGGTCGTCGGCTACAACATCCTCTCCCTCGCTGACTCGGTGTACAAGCCCGGCCTGGGTGTAGGGGCTTCCATTTGGTGGAGGCGCCTGGTCCTCGCCTTCGACGTGGTCGCGGATTGGGACCACTTCGATGAGGACAAGTCCGATCTCGGTCTGTCCGGGACCGATGACGTGTCCGCCTTTGGAATGACGTACGCAGGCGGTATCATCGTTGCCGCGTCGAAGATGTTCATGATCCGCGCCGGCGCGTCCCACGATCAGCTCAACCTCCGCACCGAAGTGTCCATGGGCCTCAGCTTCATGTTCCCCAAGGGCTTCGGCCTGGAAGCGGCCTACCATGCGAATGTCCGCCACTTTGAAGACTCATTCCTGTCCATCGGACTCCAACTCTATCCCATGTCCTGGGGCGCTGGCCAAAGATAGAGGGGACGGTTGATTCCTTGTGGTGGCCCCTTTCGGCCCCCAGGACTGGCACGAAAGGGCTTTTTCTGTTTGTTTTTTTCGGCGGCGTCGGTACCATCCTAGTGAACACACGAGGGGAACACCTGCAAACGACCCTTCAGACAAGACCTACCGCAATGGATTTGAGGTG
>CAZNWW010000776.1:0-688 GCA_964576155.1 uncultured Myxococcales bacterium
ATGTTGCACTGCCGGGACCTCCCCGCTGCGGGGTTCGAACCCCGGGACCGTCGAATCATGGCCAGCGGCGCCGCGCTCCTGGAGGTCGCACATCGGCTCCTGACGGAGCACCGGCCGGTCTCGGTCCTCACGGCCCAGGACTTCTTTCCCTTCGACCAGGCCTTTGCGCGGGCCGCCCGGCGGTTGGGAGTCCCAACGATCACCCATCAGCACGGTCAGATCCCCGCGGGACCCACGTCGTTGTACAAGTACCTCTTCTCCGACCGTATGGCGGTCTGGGGACCACGCTCTGCGGCGCTCATGGAGCAACACGTCGACCCGACGCGGATCTGGGTGGTGGGCACGGACCGCTTCGATGGGCTCCGAGCCGACCGGGGGCCCGGGGAGAGGGAGTACCTGGTCCTGGGCCTGAATCCCGTCGAGGAGACTAGCAACAGAGCGCTGATGGACGAGGTCACCTCGGCCTTGTTGGACAAGGGGCTGGATCGTCTTTCGGATTTGAAGCCGGTGCTCAAGCTCCATCCCTCCCTGGATCCGGCCCGCTGGAGGGGCCCCGCCGCGGCGGGTCAGGGCATCCCATGGCAGGTATGGACCGGCGGCAACGAAGACCTCTTGTCCCGGACCCGTTTCCTCCTGGCGCGTCGCTCGACGCTGACCCTCGACGCCGCTGTGGCCGGCGCGTCGGTCA
>CAZNWW010000776.1:698-1893 GCA_964576155.1 uncultured Myxococcales bacterium
GAGTTGGGCGCAGACGGCGGCTTCGGCGCTGTCCCCGGGTTTTTCTACGATCTCCCCGAGTCCCTGGTGGAGACGCGGGATGTCGGTGCGGCCCTGTCCCGTCGCGTCGACGAGCCCACCCTCGAGGCGGCGCTCCTCGAGCGGCAGCGAGCCTCCCTGGATCTGGAGATCGAGTCCGGCTCCTCATCCGCGCGGGAAGCCGCGGCCCTCCGCTCCATGGCCGTGGAGGTGTCGTGAAGCGTAAGAACCTCCTGAAGAGCAGCGCGATCTACGCGTTCGGCATGATCCTGCCGAAGCTCATGAGCATCATCCTGCTGCCGATCTTTACCCGGATCCTGGACCCTGCGGACTACGGAATCCTGGCCTATACCTCCTCGATCGTGGAGTTCCTCTTCATCTTCTCGGTGCTCTCCCTGAACGCCTATGTCCTGCGGTTCTGGATGGACATCGATCCCGACGACGAGCGCGGGCGCCGGCGCCTCGTGGGCGCGGTCTTCACCTTCCTCTGTGCCCTGAACCTGGTCCTCCAAGGGATCGGCTTCATGGTCGGCCCCCTGGCCATCCATGGATTCGGCGTCGAGGTGCCCTTCTTCCCCTACTTCGCCCTGGCCCTCGTCGGCAGCTATTTCAGCACGATGTCGGTGATCCCCCTGGTGGTGTACCGCCTCCTGGATCGGCCCGGGGCCTATGTGGGGCTCATGGTTTCTCGCTCCCTGGCCTACTATGGGTTGGCCTATGTGATGGTGGTCCACATGGACCTTGGCCTCCTTGGGATGTACCTGGCGCAGGTGATCACCTATGCGCTCTTCTCGATCTTCTATATCCGGATTATCTGGCGCCATGGAAGCTTCACCTGGGATTTCGGCATCATCCGCAAGGGCCTCGCCTTCTCCTTGCCCCTGATCCCCGGTGTCCTGGCCCACCTGGTGATCCGCCTCATCGACCGCGTGATGCTCGAGGCCTACGTCTCCCTGGACCGCCTCGGGCTCTATTCCATCGGGTACACCCTCGGGTTCTTCAGCCTCACCATCTTGATCCAGGGAGGATACCGGGCCTTCGAGCCCGCGGTCTTCCAGGCGTGGGGAAGTGAGGGGTTTTATCCGCTCTGGGGAAAGATCCGCAGCACCTTCGTCGTTCTGATCCTGGTCGCCGCGGTCGGCATCGGACTCCTGGGGCAGGAGCTGCTGGTGATCCT
>CAZNWW010000776.1:1903-2245 GCA_964576155.1 uncultured Myxococcales bacterium
CACGGCCCCCAAGTTCCATGAAGCGTACCGCGTGGTCCCGTTGGTCGTGCTCGCAGCATGTCTGCGGGGAGTAGGGCTCTTGTATTCCCTCCTCCTCATCTCCGCGAAGATGACCCGGGAATCGACCCTGGTGTTCCTGGTTGGTGCGGGGGTGAACGTCGTGGTCAACCTCGCGCTGATCCCCTCCTTCGGGATCATAGGCGCTGCCTGGTCATCCGTCGCGTGCTTCTGTGCGATGATCGTCGTCGGCTTCTTCCTCTGTTCGCGCAAGCGCCTGGACAGCTCCGGGGTGCCCTTGCTCAGAGACCTTCTGGCGGTGGCTTCCGGGGCCGCGCTGGTCGC
>CAZNWW010000777.1:0-2240 GCA_964576155.1 uncultured Myxococcales bacterium
CCAGGTGAACATCTGCTCTTCGTCCTCGCAGGGGATGCGTACAACGTGGTCCCGACCATCGAGGATCCATATCGGCTCGACTTCATCCCCCGCGCCCTCGGATTCATCACGGTGGTCATCGAAGCAGGTGAGACCGTAGAGGGGCTCGAGATCCCCCTCACCATAGATCTTCAGGATCCGACGGGCACCGAAGCAACGGTTGTCTCCGCACGCTTCGGCGACATGCCCATTGACCCTATCACCGGTGCGCCCCTGCCCAACGGGCTGTTGTTGCCTGTTGCGGACACCGGCGGACCCGGCTTCATCTGGTCTCAGATTAACGGCTCGTACAACCAACCGGACTTTGCCAACCCCCTTGACGCAATCTACCCGGCCAAGGACCACCCGACGGTCGAAAACTTCGGTCTGGACCTCCTGTACATGACCGTGGGGATCGCAGCACGGGCCTCGTACCTCGGAGCAGACCCTCCAGGAATCAGTACATCGATCATGCGTTGTCCTGGGGAGGAGGAGCTGCCCATGGATGACCCCAATAACTGGCTTGCCCTCCCGGTGGGGACCGAGCCGACACAGCCGACCCGTGAGCCTCCGACGCTTTGCGCCGATGGCGAGTGGCCCCCGGACGTCCCCGGCTCCTGCGTAGGGGTGACGGAGATCCCTGGTGATTACTTCCCCCTGGATAGAGTCGGCGGCGCTCTGGTGAACCGCCGGTTCGCGTGGGAGCCGGTTTCTGATCCCTATCCGGCGGATCTCTATATTCTCCGGCTCGGATACCTCACGAGCCCTCCGCCCAGCTTCACGAAGGGGTACTCCATCGGTGGCCCCGACTCCTGGGGGCTATGGGAGATCGTCACCGACAGAGACCAGACCTCCTTCGTCCTGCCCGTTCTCCCCGAGGGCGCGCCGGGGCCTGACCTTCGGAACCCGGTGCACAACCTCGGAGACAAGAACGCGCCCATGCATTTCGGTGAGCGCACCCTCGAGGCAGAGTTCAACGCCTACATGATGGAGGACTGCGGAACCTTCTCATACAACGGGGGATTCCTGTACGAGGATCTCAATCTTGACTCGCGCAACGTGAGCCAGGATAGCTATCTCTTCGAGGTTCCTCAGGACTTCCAACTCCGGAAGGAAGCGAGATGATCCGAGACGGCGCGATCGGTATCTTCGACTCCGGGATCGGCGGTCTCACCGTGGCGCGGGCCATCGCCAAGGCGCTGCCAGGTGAGCGCCTGGTCTACCTCGGCGACACGGCGCGATTGCCCTACGGCAGCAAGTCCGGAGAGACCGTGGTGCGGTATGCACTGCGCAACGTACGTTTCCTCACCGACACCGTCCTCAAGGCCGTGGTGGTGGCATGCAACACCGTCTCCTCCGTGGCCCTCCCGGCGATCCGTGAGATTGTGTCCGTGCCTGTCATCGGGGTGATCCGACCCGGCGCACGGGTCGCCGCAGCGCGGTCCGAGCGTGGCGTCATCGGGATCATCGGGCAGCCCGGCACCATCGCCAGCGGAAAGTACGAGTCCCACATCCTCCGCGCCCGACCGGACGCTCAGGTGTTCTCGAGGCCGACCCCTCTGCTGGTTCCCCTGGCCGAAGAGGGTTGGATGGGCTCTGAGGTTGCCCGACTCGTGCTCATGGAGTATCTCACGCCCCTCGCCGACAAAGGAATCGACACCCTCGTCCTCGGCTGCACCCATTATCCGCTTTTCAAAGACCAGATAGCGCAGATCTTCCGCGATGAGTTTGACCGCGATATCGTCCTGGTGGACTCGGCGGAGAGCGTCGCTGCGAGCCTCGTGGAGATGGTAGCACGTGAGGGCCTCTCGTCCTCGGCAGAGGAGCCCGCCGGGATCCGCTGCTTCGTGACAGACTCGCCGATCACCTTCGAGAGGGTCGGTCGGCACTTCTGGGGCGACGACTTCCCCCAGGTAATCCAGGTGGACCTGTGATGGAGATCATCTCATGAAGACATGCTCTGCGCTCATCAACGTGAACGATCCACTGCTCATGGATTGCGTCCTGGCGCGGTACGAGCCGATCCTCGAACCATGCCGAGCCATGGATGGCGGGCACGTAGGTGCAGGCTATTTCGAGGGCGACGTCCCGGTCCTTTTGCGGGAGCCCTCCCGAGGCTATGAGTGCCGGCGCCCCCGTCTCCCGGACAGGGTCCTCAGCCGTCAGTTCTTTGCCTGCACTGTATCGGGCGCAGAGACCTTCCGAGCACAAGACACCCCGCC
>CAZNWW010000778.1:0-2239 GCA_964576155.1 uncultured Myxococcales bacterium
GCGATGGTGTCGTCCCCGGGGATCGTATCGTCGGCGGGTGTCGTGGTGATATCCTCCTCGGCCGGCTCCGGGCCGAGCTCAGGCCCGGACTCGGGCTGGGGCTCGGGGTTGGACACGTAGACCGAGTCGATGACGAACCGCACCGTGGCCGCCGCTTCTCCGGGGTTGGATGCAGTGAGCCGGAGCTCGGGGGCGGTCATCTCGATGGGCAGGACGACCTCCTCTCCCGTCGGGAGGTGGACCACCCGTACCGTCCCTGGCAGGACCGCGTGAGCCACGGCCCCGCTGCCCAACGAATCGAAGGTCACGGTGAGGCTCTCGTCGAAGGGCACCGCGGTCGTGTCCAGGGGCACGGCACCCAGCGCCTCGGTTGCGAACTCCGGGACGTCCACGAGACTGTACCCGTATTCACCATCCGCGGCGGCCGGCGCGTCCAGGACGTTGGCCGCTACCCACTGGCCGAAGAAACTCTCCCAGGTCACACCATCCGGGAGATGGGCCTTGACCCCGGACAGGCCCGTGAGAGTGTCCGCCACCAGAGCAGTGATGCCCTCGGGCCCGAGGCGCTCCTCGAGGTAGGCGCCGAAGAGGAGGACCGCGCCGTAGTCCACGTAGTCCTGGCTCATCAGCGCCGTGTCGGGGTTGTCTGTGAAATACGCCAGGTTCCCCGGATCCTCGTAGCCGTGCCAGACCATGGCCAGCTCGGACATGCCCTCGTTGATCCAGGACTCCTCATAGGGGTCCCGAGCAAAGTGGATCATGTGCTGGAACTCGTGGGCGATCACGCCGTTCATGTAGTCCGAACCCGGGTTGGAGGAGTTGAGGTGGATCATCCCCAGCTCGTTGGAGCAGTAGATCATGGGGTTGTTCTGGCAGGCGGGGTTGAAGGGCGTCAGATCTTCGGCCCGGAAGTACCCGTCGAAGAGGTAGCCCTGGTAACCCTCCACTTCATAAACCAGGACCGTGAGGTCCGGATCGTCTTCTGCGAAAAGTGGCGGTGGGCCGAACAGGCTCGTGTTGCCCTGGACGATCCCTGCGTCAGGGGTCCGCGGCGTGACCTCCTGCAGGGCCGTGAGCATGCTGTCAACGGCCTGCTGGTCGACCTTGCTGCCCCACTCGGCGTCCCCAACCCAGATAGCGGACCTCGCACCGACGCCACGGCAGGTAGCAGCCACGGTCTCGTTCTTCGGCGGCATCACCGAGAGATCGTAGATCCAGAAATCCCGCTGTTCTCCGACCGTAGGGAAGCCGCGCCCGGCCTTGACGGGTCCCGTCCACGCGGGGACGTCCCAAGGTGTCAGCTTGTTCAGGAGTTGATGTCCGCACAGCTCGCGGGCGCTGGCGGCGGAGGAGAAAGACATGACCACGAGGACCAGGGAAACGAGGGTAGTGCGCACGGTGGCCTCCTATATGGATCAAGATGAGACCAGGATTTATAGCCAAAAAGGGGAGTTGGAGTCAAGAGGGAGAGAGTTGGTTGCGGCATCGCGCCCCATACGCTCCCTTATCGTCTGTCAGGGGGCTGGGTACAGTGCGGAAGGAGCGCTGTCTCAGAACCTCGCGCTCGGCAGAAGTTTTCGCCAGGGATCTCGACTGCAATGTCCGTTCAAAGGGTGGCCGAAGGCCGAAGGGGACGCGATGTAGCTGCGACTGCTACAACTTCGTCCCCGTCAGGTTCATGCTCTGATAGGAGCAGTCGAAGCAGAATATCCCGCCCGAGAAGCTCACCGACCAGGTACCCGTCCAAGAATTGTCCGGATTGAACGTTCCAGACAGGTTGTAGGTCTCGTTGCAGGTCCCGTAGTAGACGCACCCCACGCTGAACGCATGTGTCTGCGGGTTGTAGGTACCCGTCATGGTGCAGCCACCATTCATCATCGGCTGCATCGTCATCGACGTACCGTTCACGATGAAGGTGAACATGTTGTAGCTCAGGGTCACCAGGCCAAAGGCGCATTGGTAGTAGATCCCGGGTGCAAGGGTGTAGGTCCCGCTGGGGACGATGGGCTGGGCCCCCATCACCGTCGCCTGCGCCGTCCCCGCCGGTCCATACACTCCGCCGTCCCACGGCGTCGCCGTGCAGGTCCAGGTCTCCCCGTTCTGGGTCAAGGACGACAACACCACGTTGCCGTCCACCTGGTCCCCACCCGTCGAGGTCCATGCGAATTCATAGGTCACGTCCAGACCCTCCGGATCCGTGGACTCGATGACGATGTTGCAGACCAGATCGTCCGACGTC
>CAZNWW010000779.1:0-1890 GCA_964576155.1 uncultured Myxococcales bacterium
CAGGCCCTTGTTCAGACGTTGATTTTCGGCCTCTGAAAAATTCTCCACCCCGCTCGTGTACAGCGTAAGCCCGTCTCCGCGGGCTGCGAACCGGGGCAGGAGACGGTCGATCAAGTCTGCCGACCCCAGGACCCTGTCCAGACGTGCAGAGAAAAAGAGGTGGAACGGCCGAACCCCCGCAGCGTACAGCCGCTCCACGAACTCCTCCAGATCCCGCCACACCGAAGCAGACAGGATATCCAACTGGAGACGCCCGGGGCCCGCCTCCAGATCCCGGTCCGCCTGCACCACCTGCCGCACGGCCAGGTCCAGGAACGAGCGCACAGGGTACGGCGTCCAGCCTCGGCCGCAGAACGCGCAGCCGTCGTGGCACCCGCTGACATCCACGCCCTCGTAGGCGGGATTTTCTGAAAGGGGATTCGAATATGTACAGCGGGGACCCGAGAGGATCTGCACACAGGGATTGAGTTCACGGGCCATGGGATTGGCCGCCCGCCGCAGGTAGCGCGGCGTCACGTGATCCAACCAGTCCTCGCCGCACAGCTCCTCGGGGAGCGAAGTGACGCCGATGACGTCGGTGAGGAACACCCGAAGATCGGTGAGGGTCGAGCGCTCCCGGAAGATGAACCGCGTCCCGGGACAGGCCGCCTCTAGCCGCGCCCACTGGTCGGCGGTGACGTGCTCGTTGGTCACGAGGTGGCTGGGCTCGCACTCTCGCACCCGCTCAACCACCGCAGCCTCGTCCTCCGGGCTGAGGCGGTAGTCGAAGGACATGTCCAAGGGCACCCCGAACCCGGCCCACTCACACCCCACCCCCGCCGCCTCGAGCAGCCCCGCAATGACCGGAAACGTCTCGGCGCGATAATGCCGCAGCAGATCATCAGGGATGATCTCCAGCAGGAGCACGCTGGGTGTCTGTCCTTCGCCCATGGAGCCTCCAGCAGTCGTGGCTCAGGATACCCATAATGTGGGAGGGTCGTCCACGGCCCGATTCCCAAATGCAAAGTCATCAACTCCAACAGAGAACGACACGTCCTGCATGGTCGCCATGTTCCAAGACGTGGCCGCTTGTGAGCTCACCATTCGCCCCGCAAGACGGACGGCCCAAAATACATTTCTTGCGAAAAGTTACGTCGAGAGTTATATTCGACCAGAATCGAATCGACGTAGTTGGCTCGGACGCGCTAGTCGATTCAACGCTCGCAGAAGATGCAAGTCGTGTGGAGGAGCCAGTTGCGCGCACGTAACTACATCCAGGATCTGGCTGCCAAGGGACGCTATCACTTCACCTCATCAGATGCGTTCGAGGTGATCGCCGGCAAACCATCTGCCATACGCGCACAGTTGCGTCGACTGAAAGAGCAGGGCCTGATTGCTGATCCTGTCCGCAGCTTCCATGTCATCATTCCACCCGAGTACAGGCGCCTGGGTTGTCTGCCCGCGGAGCAGTTCGTCGACCAGCTCATGCAGGTCTGGGGCGAACCTTACTACCTCGGTCTCCTGAGCGCCGCCGAACGGCACGGTGCGGCCCACCAGCGGCCCCAGGCAACCCAGGTCATGGTACGCAGAAATCGCCAACCCATTACGTGTGGGCAGGTTCGTATCGAGTTCATCGCGCGCGGCGTCATGGAGAAGATGCCGTTCGCCGAATACAACACTCCACGCGGCGTGTTGCGGTATTCGACTCCTGAGGTGACCGCGTTGGAACTCGTCGGTTACCCGGGGTATGCCGGCGGCCTGAATGGCTGCGCCATAGTTGGCTGAAAAACTGCTCTGGACGACGCGAGGCCCATGCGAATCTGTTCTGCATGCAGCAGAGGTAGGGTCGACGGGGGAAGAGAATTCCCCTGTGCTGCGGCAAATGGGCCGACTAAACTCGACAGTGGTCGA
>CAZNWW010000779.1:1900-2238 GCA_964576155.1 uncultured Myxococcales bacterium
GTTGGATACAGACATGCTGCTCCAGGCGGCGCGGCTCTCTCCCTTGAGCTGGTCACAGCGTCTGGGTTACCTGCTGGAGTTGATCGGGCAGGGAAGGCGCGCACAGGCGCTCGCAACTTTTGTGAAAGAACATGCGCGGTGCTACTCCCCGCTGCTCCGTGCAGCGAGCACATCGGGTGCGAAACGCAGCCCTGCATGGAAGCTCATTGTCAACACCGATGTGGAGCCCGACGAATGATCCCAAAAGACTTCATTACGGCCTGGCGAAGTCAGGCCCCATGGCTGTAGCGCCCAGTAATTAAGTTCCCTCTCTCTCGGCGCTTTCGGTTGACATGCCT
>CAZNWW010000780.1:0-2237 GCA_964576155.1 uncultured Myxococcales bacterium
GGACCGGTACTGCCCCGCCATCTGGTCCGTGGCCAGGCGCGTGGTGGCGATCTCGATGTGTTTCAGCTTCTTGCGAAGCTCGACTTGTTTCCGATCATCCGTCATGGCCCGGCCCCGTTACGGCACCTCGACCTCGTCGAGGATCTGGCGGATCACGCCCTCCGCGGCCAGCTCCTCGGCCTCGGCCTCGTAGGTCAGGACCACCCGGTGACGCAGGACCTCCATGGCGACCTCCTTCACGTCCTCGGGGATCACGTAGCCGCGGTGCCTCAGGAAGGCCTGGGCCCGGGCCGCGTTCAAGAGGAAGAGGGACGCGCGGGGGGATGCGCCGAAGGAGATGAAGTCCTTGAGCCGAGCGAGGCCGTGGGCCTCGGGCTCGCGGGTAGCGAAGACGATGTCCAGGATGTACTGCTTGATCTTGTCGTCCACGTAGACCTGGTGCAATACGCCGCGCGCCTTGAGGATGTCCTCGGGCTTGACCGTGGGCCGGGCCGAGGGGACCTCGACGCCGGTCATGCGCTCCATGATGACCCGCTCCTCGTCCCGATCGGGGTAGTCCACAACGATCTTGAGCATGAAGCGATCCACCTGGGCCTCGGGCAGGGGGTAGGTTCCCTCCTGTTCGATGGGGTTCTGGGTGGCCAGGACCAGGAAGAGGGGGTCGAGCTTGTAGGTCGTATCGCTGATGGTGACCTGCTTCTCCTGCATGGCCTCCAGGAGCGCGCTCTGGACCTTGGCCGGCGCCCGGTTGATCTCGTCAGCGAGGACGATGTTCGCGAAGATCGGCCCCTTGTGCGGGGTGAACTCGCCGGTCTTCTGGTTGTAGACCATGGTCCCCAGGATGTCCGCGGGGAGGAGGTCCGGGGTGAACTGAATCCGCTGGAACTTCGTCTCTATCACATCCGCGAGGGTCTGCACCGTCAGGGTCTTTGCCAGCCCGGGCACGCCCTCCAGGAGGATGTGTCCGCCGGTGAGGAGGCCGATGAGCAGCCCCTCCAGCATCCGCGTCTGTCCCACAATCACCCGGGCCAGCTCGTCCATGAGCGGGTCCACGAACGCGCTCTCCGTGCGTACGATCTCGTTGATATACCGGATGTCGCCTTCCATCGATGTCTCCTCCGCAAATCGTCAACGCCGAATTCAACGCCAAGGGTTCCGGATTATTCCCGAAATCGCTTGACTTGCAACCCCTCGTTCTGGAAAGAATAGCCCTACGCGGATCGGACACCTCCGATCGCAGCGGGGTGGGTGGGAGCGACTCGAGTCCGAACCAGTTCGGGCCGTTGCTCTTTTCGATCGGCCCGGACCCTGTGTTGGAGGTGTCGCATGTCCCTCATCATCACCGGAAAGAACATCACCATCGACGACGTCGTAGCTGTTGCGCGGCACCGTGAACCCGTCTCCCTCCACCCCGAGGCCGAGGCCCGGATCGTCCGATGCCGGGGCTTCATCGAGGAGCGCATCGAGGCTCGGGAGATCATGTACGGGGTCAACACGGGCATCGGTGAGTTCTCCGAGGTGGTCCTCACCGACGAGCAGACCGCCCAGTTCCAGAAGTGGCTGGTCTACAACCACGCAGCGGGGATCGGCGAGCCCTGCCCCGAGGAGTGGGTCCGGGGCGCGATGCTCGGGCGGATCAATGTCCACGCCAACGGGCATTCGGGCTGCCGCCCGGTGATCACCCGGACCCTGGTGGACATGCTCAATAAGGGCGTGACGCCGGTGGTCTGCAAAAAAGGCTCCGTGGGCGCGTGCGGGGATCTTTCACCCATGAGCCAGGTAGCCCTCGCCGTCATCGGCGAGCACGAGGTTTTTTATAAAGGTGAGCGTATGCCCGCTCGCAAGGGCTTGGAGATGGCCGGGATCAAGCCCGCGGAGTTCAAGGCCCGGGATGGCCTTGCGATCATCAACGGGTCGAACCTGTTGACCGCGATCGGCGCGCTCTTCCTCTACGACGCGGAGCGCTGGCTCCAGCAGGCGGAGATCGCCGCGGTCATGACCCTGGAGGCCCTCCTGGCCAACATGAAGCCCTACGACCCCCGCCTCCATCAGCTCCGCGGCTTCCGCGGCGCGGTCACCTCGGCGACGAACATCCAGAAGATCCTGGCCGGTTCGGATCTCGTCGAGGGGCGCATGAAGACCAAGGTCCAGGACGCCTACTCCATGCGCTCCACCCCCCAGGTCATCGGCGCGGCCCGGGACCAGCTGCGCTGGGCCCGTGAACAGGTGGAGATCGA
>CAZNWW010000781.1:0-2234 GCA_964576155.1 uncultured Myxococcales bacterium
ACCCGGGTGATCACGACGGACGGGCTCCGAATCATCGACGACACCTACAATGCCAACCCCGCGTCCGTCGGCGAGGCCCTCCGCCTCCTGGCAGAGGTCAGGGAAGGGCGCCGCTTCGCAGCCCTCGGCGTCATGGCCGAGCTGGGCGAAGCACACGAGGCCGAGCACCGCGCGGTGGGGCGTCTGGCCGCGAGCCTGAACCTGGACGGACTCGGAGTCGTCGGCGAGACGGCAGCGGCCATCGCAGACGGCGCGCTCGAGGCGGGTATGGCACCGGAGATGGTCTGTCGCTTCGGCGATCACGAAATCTGCGGAGATTGGCTGCGGTCGGTCTCCGAGCGGGGGGACACGGTCCTCCTCAAGGGCTCCCGGGTTGCGCGAATGGAGACGGTCCTCGACCGCCTGATTGGGACGCAGGAGTAAGGCATGTTCTACGTCTTCTTCGAGCAGCTCAAGGAAATCTTCGGGCCGTTCAACGTCCTGCGCTACACCAGCTTCCGCGTGGTCGCCTCCACCACCACCGCGCTCGTCATCACATGGCTCCTCTACCCCTGGCTGATCAAGCGCCTCCAGCGACTGCAGATTCGCGAGGTGATCAGGGAAGACGGGCCCCAGTCCCACTTCAAAAAGGCCGGCACCCCCACCATGGGCGGCACCCTGATGGTGGTCTCCATCCTCTCGTCGGTCGCGCTCTGGAGTGACCTCACGAACATCTACGTACTGCTCACCATGGGTCTCACCCTGGCCTTCGCTGCCATCGGCTTCGTCGATGACAGCCGGAAGCTCACCAAGGGCAAGGGCATCCGCGGCAAGACCAAGCTCGGCCTCCAGCTCGGGATCACCCTCGCTACCTTCCTGGCGTTCTTCTACTGGGGCGCGGACGGGTTCGACAGCTACGTCTACTTCCCCTTCCTCCGGGCGGACCGGTTCTACGTGCAGATCCCCTGGTGGCTGTACGCCATCTTCGCTACGGTCGTGGTGGTAGGCTTCTCAAACGCGGTGAACCTCACCGACGGCCTCGACGGCCTGGCCATCGGGCCCACGATCACAGGCGCAGGGACCTTCCTGGTCCTGGCCTACATCTCCGGCGCCGTGATCAACAAGCTGGCCCTCTCGGAATACCTCCTGGTCCCCAACGTCCCCGAGGCCTACGAGCTCTCCGTGGTCCTCGCCAGCCTCATCGGCGCGGGCATCGGATTTCTCTGGTACAACTCCTACCCCGCGCAGGTCTTCATGGGGGACGTGGGCTCCCTGGCCCTCGGCGGCACCCTCGGCTGCGCGGCGGTGTTCACCAAGAACGAGTTCCTCAGCGTAGTCATCGGCGGCGTCTTCGTATTGGAGGCGGTCTCCGTGATCATGCAGACCACCAGCTACAAGCTCACGGGGAAGCGGATCTTCCGCATGGCCCCGATACACCACCACTTCGAGAAGAAGGGAATCCCTGAGACCAAGATTGTCGTTCGATTCTGGATCGTAAGTATCCTCCTGGCCCTGGTGGCCCTGGCCTCCCTCAAGGTGCGGTGACGAGATGATGGACCACGAGACAACTACCCACGCCCTAGCCCTGGACGACGACCATTTCGAGCACGGGCTCTTCGTGATCACTGCCCTGCTCATCGGGATCGGAGCCGTGATGGTGTACAGCGCCACGGTCCACAACCGCCTCACCATCACCGGCGACACCCGCTACCTCTTGAGCCACCTCTGGCATGGCGGCCTGGCCCTCTTCGTGCTCATGGTGGGGATCTTCATTCCCCTGAAATGGGTCCGACGCCTCTCCGTTCCGACGCTGCTGATCGGCGCCGGCCTCATGCTCGCAGTCCTGCTCTGGGGCCACACGGCCAACAAGTCCACCCGCTGGATCGAGTTCGGAATGCGGTTCCAGCCGGGAGAGTTCGCGAAGCTCTTCTTCATCATCTGGATCTCCCACTCCCTGGCGAAGAAGGGCGAGAAGGTGAAGAGCCTGTCCCTCGGGTTCCTGCCCTACATAGTGGTCGCTGCGATGTTCATCGTCCTGTACCTCTTCCAGCCGGACTTCGGGTCGAGCATCTTCCTGACCATTCTCATGCTCTCCCTCCTCATCGTGGCCGGAGCGAAGTGGCAGTACGTCGCCTCGTTCATCCTGGTGTCCCTGCCGGTGGCCGTGGGCCTCGTGGTCACCAGCGAGGTCAAGATGAACCGTATCCGGGCCTTCATGGACCCGATCCGCTACGAGAAGACCTGGGGCTTCCAGC
>CAZNWW010000782.1:0-2230 GCA_964576155.1 uncultured Myxococcales bacterium
CCTGGCATGGACAGGTCCAGGAGCAGCACGTCCACGTCCGTATTCTCGAGCAGCCGCAGGGTCTCCTGGCCGTTGGAGGCCTCCCCGACGACCTCGACCATATCGAGTTCCTCGAGCATTCTCCTGAGCCCCTGTCGGAACAGCATGTGATCGTCCGCGATCATGACCTTGATACTCATTGATGCTCCTCGGTCAGTGGAATATTGGCTCGTATTGTCGTTCCCTTCCCTGGCTCCGATTCTATGGTGAATGCTCCACCAGCAGAGGTGACACGCTCTTGCATTCCAAGCAAGCCCAAGCTGCCTCTCGGTTGGTGAGCTTCTTCGGCGGACTCGAATCCTCGCCCGTTGTCTTCGACCAGGAGGCGGACCTGAGCGTGGTCTCGATACAGGACGACGCTGACGCGAGTCGCCTCGGCGTGACGGATCACGTTGGTGATGGCTTCCTGGGCGACGCGGTACAACACCACCTCCAGACGTGGATCGAACCGCTTGGGAAGGGATGGCTCGAAGACAGCCTGGAGGTCAAAGGAGATCCCCGACACTGCTTGGATGGACTGGACATGACGCTCCAGCGCGGACTCGAGGCCGTGGTCATCCAGGATGGACGGCCGCAGGGACCAGGCGGTCCGCTCGACCTGCTCGATGACCCTCTGGATCCCTTGCGTGAGCTCCGCCCGGTGCTGCAGGCATGTGTGGCCGGATTCCCCAAGGCGCACCAGGAGCAACAGCGCGGAGAGAGACTGTCCCATCTCGTCGTGCAGCTCCTGCGACACCCGTTTCCGTTCGTCCTCCTGGGAGGTGACGACCTTGTCCAGGAGGTGCAGCCGACTCTCTTCCTTCCGGTTCAACTCCTCCCGCTGGGTCTTGAGCCTGTCGAGCATGTGGTTGAACGCGTTGGAGAGATCCCCGAACTCGTCTCCGAAGAACAGCCTCGCCCGGACATCCAGATCCCCCGCACCGACCTCATTGGTGGTCTTGACGAGCTGTCGCAGGGGTCGGATCAGGAGCCGGGTCAAACCCGTGGCGAGGAGTTGGCCGATCAGGAGACAGAGCGCCAGGGTCAGCAGGAGGAACCTGGTCTGGGAGGCCAGCGCCCGCTTCAGGCTTTCGTCCGTCAAGCCCACCCGGACTACGCCGGCATACCCCTCCAGGGCCGGCATCGTCGTCTCGAAGAATTCCCCACCCCGGAAGAGCAGTCGCCGGATGGACTTGTCCCGGCTGCCTGGGGCATCCTCGAGTTGATCCGCGCTCGGGGGCACCGGGACCGTTCGGGTCTCCGCTGCCGTCCTCCCGACTGCATCCCACACGAAGATGTAACCGATGTCCGGGTGGATCTCGCTGAAGTTCTGTACGATCTCGTGAATCGTGACCAGGTCCGTTGTTACAAGGTGTCCCTGCACCCGCATCGCCAGAGATTCGGTGAGGGACTCGGATTCAATGACGAGGCTGTTGGAGTAGGTCGCTACGAGGTGGTGGCGGAGCATGATGAAGACGGCGGCCCCGAACAACACCGCGACCAGGAATCCGATTCCGAGGATCTTGTAATGGATGGGGACCGACAAGAGTTTCCAGACAATGCGCCTGAACCTGGATCGAGAGTGAGGCTCGGAGCTCACGGCTTGGATTCCAGTACGCGCATCATCTTCGCCACGGCTTCATAGCCGGCGGGGTCCGGCTCGAGGAACCTGTTGATTCGAAGTGGTGCGAGGACGCGGGCTCCCTCGGGGGATTCATGCATGGCGAGGAGCGCCTTCTTCAGCTCCTTGCGGGTGGCCTCCGGGAGCCCGGGATGGACGACCACCGGTGGCATCCCGAAGCCAGGCGATTCATGGATCATCCTGGTCCGGATCCCGATCCCGGGATCTTCTTCGACGAGCTGTTCGAAGACGAGGTTGTCGACCGCCGCACCATCCACGATGCCGTCGGCGACGGCCCTGACCGAACGGTCGTGTCCCCCGGTGTAGACCACCTCCGAGAAGAAATCCTGGTGATCGTGTCCCTTCCGCTTGAGGACGATCGATGGGTACAGCCAACCAGTGTTCGAGAGGGGGTCCGACGACGCAAATCGCTTTCCCTGGAGATCGAAGATGGACGTGGCGTCGCTGGACGCGGGAACGATGAAGAGGGAATGGTACTCGGACTGTCCGTGAACGACCGGGACCACCAGGAGCTCCATTCCGAAGTCCTCCTTTCCCTGGACGTACGCGTAGGTGCACACGAACGCCATG
>CAZNWW010000783.1:0-2227 GCA_964576155.1 uncultured Myxococcales bacterium
CTGGAGCGAATCCTGGATCAGGATGGTGAGGAGGGCTTCGAGTTCGAGAGCGAGATGATCGTGGACGCGGTCCGGGACGGGTTCTCCTACGCCGAGGTCCCCATCACCTGCATCTATGGGTCCGAGCGCTCCCACTACAACGCCATCGGCGACTCCATGAAGTTCCTGAAGCTCGCCGCTCGCAAGGGCCTGGAGCGCATCAAGAAGCACCGCTGAGCGTCCACCTCTTCAGGCATCCCCTCGCTCCTCGATCTGCCCGAACACTACGTCTGCCAATGCGATTTCGTCAGCCGTGTGATCCCTCCCCTTGAGGGAGAGGTTGTAGCGCTGCGTGCGTCGATAGGAAGGCGCAGAGATGTCTGGAGGCTCGATGAGGATGAGCAGATCCCGGGTGAGCCCTTGCCCTCGGAGTTGCACCTGCGCCCGCGCCGGCTCCAGGATGATGTCGATGATCTCCCAGGCGCCGGTCGGTGGAGAGAGCAGCTCAACCAGGCGCGCCCTTGTCTCGAAGCAGCACCCGGCGGCCGCCGCCGCTGGGTCGACCGGGCGGAACTCGTCCCAGCCGAAGCGAGCGATGTACGCGTCTGCTACCCCATCGCAGACTGTTTTCAGCGCACAGCCTGTGCATGATGGGCCGAAGCCGAAGTTCCTCTCGACCGATGCAGCCTCCTCCGGCGCCGGCGTGTCCGGCTCGGCCTCCGCTACCACGTGGAAGTCCTCACGGAGCCCGATAGCATGTTCGGGGACGCGGCCCACGAGCTGGCACGGTGGGATGTCTGAGATCGAGATTGACCGGCGCGGACCCGACAGGGCGCCGGAGAGCACCTCCGCTATTCGGGTGTAGGACACGGCCAGGACGTCGTAGTTTTCGAGGGCCAGGCCCTCCACGAAGAGGCCGTTGAGTCCGTAGTGGTCCACCCCGCGTTCCAGGAAGAAGTCCATCATCGCTGGGAGATGGTCGACGTTGAGGGCCGAGATGGTCGAGTGCGCGGTGATCCGGAGGGGGTGGTCCGCCCGAAGCTCAAGGGCCGCGTCGAGGCCGGCGATGGCCTGAGCGAAGCTCCCGGGCCGGCGGGTGACCCCGTCATGCACCGCGGCCACGTGGCCATGGATCGAGACGTGGAGATCGTCGAGTCCCGCTTCGACCAGTCGCCGCGCCAGGTCGCTGCGGGCCAGGGTGCGGCCGTTGGTGATCAAGCTCACTGTTTCGTAGTCCAACTCCCGGGCCCAGGCTACGAAGGTCACCAGCTCCGGGTGGAGCGTCGGTTCGTGGGTGGAGAAACAGACCACGTCGTGGTTTCGATTTCGTTCCAACAGGGCGCGGACGACGTCGGGATCGGGGCGCTCGATACGGACCCGATCACCACCATCGCTGCAGAACACGCAGTTGTTCTGGCACCGGTGGCTGGTGACGATGTGGAGGCTCTTCTCACGGATGAGATGCCCCGGCGGTGTGAGGTCGTGCGGCTCCATGATCCCCCCGAAGGAGGGATTCTATCATCCGGCCTCGAGCCGGGCGAGGAGGTCAGAAAGATCTGCGGGAAGCGGCACGTCGAAACTGAGATCCTCCCCAGTGACGGGATGGCGCAGCGCCAGGGTATGAGAGTGGAGCGCAAGTCGTCGGGGCCGCAGCGGTCGATCCAGTGTCGGGTTTCCGTGATCACGATCGCCCAGGAGGGGGTGACCATGGAGGGCCGCGTGGAGCCGCACCTGGTGCCAGCGGCCTGTCTGAGGGGCCAGGTGCAGGAGCGCCGCCGGACCGGCGGGGTTCGAGGAGAGGAGGTTGGTGGTGGCGGTGACCTCCCCCGGGGGCGCGCCGGGCTTTCGGAGGGTCAGGGGCTCGGCCCAGCGGGCCGGCGCGGTCGGGTGTCCGTGGCAGAGGGCCAGGTAGGTCCGGCGCACCGCGTGCCGTCGGAACATCTCCTCGAGGGTCGCCGCTGTATCGTCTGACCGGGCGAAGAGCATCAGGCCCGAGGTGCCGTGGTCCAGGCGGTGGACCGCGAGCACCGGTCCCCCGGTGATCCGGATCAAGTGATCGAGGATCGTGGATTCTCCGGTGGGTGTCGGGGGCACGGACACCAGGCCGATGGGCTTGTCGACCACGAAGAGGTGCTCGTCGCGGTGGAGGATCCGCTCCTCAGGGAAGGACCGCCGCCGGGACGGCCGTCGTCGGTTCGTGTCCACGGAGATCTCGGCGCCGGCGTCGGGGGTGGATTGCGGCGTCGTG
>CAZNWW010000784.1:0-2224 GCA_964576155.1 uncultured Myxococcales bacterium
TGCATTGTCCCACACGGAGCGGCACACCCTCGAGGTCGCCGAGATTCCCCTGGACGGATGCATCGACGACGCGCTGCTCAACCTCGAGACCCCCATGAAGGAGGCAGGTGCAGTGGTAGAGAGGATTCCCCTCCCCAGGGTGCGGGTCGACCCGACGCTCATCACGCAGCTCTACCAGAACCTCATCGGCAACGCGATGAAGTTCCGATCCCCGAACCTGGCCCCGAAGATCCAGCTCACCGCAGTCACTGAAGGCGACGCCGTCACCTTCGGCGTGGCCGACAACGGCATCGGGATCGACCCGAAGTTTGCAAAGCACATCTTCGAGCCGTTCCGGCGGCTTCACTCCGACACCGACTTCGAGGGCTCCGGGATCGGCCTGGCGATATGTCGAAAAGTAGTGGAACGCCATGGCGGACAGGTCTGGATGGAGATCCCTCCCGAGGGCGGCTCCCACTTCCGCTTCACGCTCCCTCTGGCAGCCGCCGATCCACCTGGGGACGCCATTCATCGATGAGCGCCTGGAGGGTGCCGGCCTCCACGGCCGCGCGGACCTCCTTCATCATCCCACCGAAGAAGTGGAGGTTGTGCAGCGTGTTCAGGATCGCGCCGAGCATCTCACCCGCGATGAAGAGGTGCCTCAGGTAGGCCCTCGTAAATTGTGTACAGACAGGGCAGCCGCATTCGGGGTCCGGGGGTAGATCATCGAGCCGGTATCGTGCATTTTTAATGATGATCTCGCCCCGGGAAGTGTACAGCATCCCCATGCGTCCGCTGCGTGTCGGCAGGACGCAGTCGAACATGTCCACCCCGCAGGCTACGGCCTGGAGGATGTCCGTGGGGCGCCCGACACCCATGAGGTACCGCGGCTTATCCAAGGGCAGAAGCGGCGCCGCGAGGCGCGTTGTTGCGATCATATCCTCAATTGATTCACCCACGCTGAGGCCTCCGATCGCGAAGCCGTCGAAGGGCAGCGCCGTCAGCTCTCGGGCGTGGGCCTGACGCAGCTCCGGGGCGGTGCCGCCCTGAAGGATCCCGAAGAGGGCGGCGTCCGTGGTGCGCGCGTCCAGGCAGCGCTCCGCCCAGCGGGTGGTCATGTGCATTGACTTCTCGACATACTCAGGCGTGGCGTCCGCCGGCGGGCATTCGTCCAGAACCATCATGATGTCCGAGCCGAGGGTCTCCTGAATCCGGATCGCCTTCTCCGGTGTCAGCTCGTGCCTGGATCCGTCGATGTGTGATCGAAACACCACCCCGTGCTCACTTATCTTGCGCAGACTCGACATGGAGAAGACCTGATACCCTCCGGAGTCCGTCAGGATCGAGCCGCCCCACCCCATCATCTCGTGGAGCCCGCCCAGCTTCTCGATGACCTCCAGCCCCGGCCGCAGGTACAGGTGGTATGTGTTCCCCAGGATGACCTGCGCGCCCGTGTCCGGGATCATCCAGGGCACGATGCCCTTCACGGTGCCCGCGGTGCCCACCGGCATGAACACGGGGGTCTCCACCGAACCATGGAGCGAGGTGATGCGGCCACGGCGGGCTGCTGTGGCTGAGTCGACCGCAAGAACTTCGAATGGCATCGTCATCCAGCGCCTCCTCCAGGTCGCCGCCAATCTAGCGCAGCCCCGTCCCATCGTCCATCGTCCATCTCTTCACATCTCGAACCCAACAGAATCTGCGGACAAAAGTCGGCGTCAGCTGACTTCCACCTTCACACGATGGGAGTCACCGTTGCGTCCGCCGGAGGCGCTGCAACCAACGCCACTGAATCACAGAGATGGGGCAACGCGGGGGCAACGCGGGTCTGACCCCGCCACTTGACATACCCTCCCAACTTCTGCCCTGAAAACCCTCCCACAAGCTCCCATCCCCCTGTCCCAGACGTGAGCGTGCGAGCGTCCCAGCTCTCCGGACGTCGTATTCGACTCTTGCTCAGGGGACGTTCGCACGCTCACGTCTGGGATGTGTCCACCTCGTTGCCGCGGGCGTGCTGCGCTCCAAAGAAACTCCCCGGTTGAGATGTTCGGACACAACCGCACCAAAGGTCAAGTTTGCTACAGCGCGTCCTCTTCCCCCCTTGTTGGGGGATGAGGAAGGTACCGGCAGAGCCGGTAGAACGCTCCGGTGGAGCGTTCGGCCTGACGCAAGGCGAGGAGCTGTGCGACGAGTGCCCGGAGGCGAGCGCAGCGAGCCGGAGGGCGATGGGGGCGGGACCCCGTGC
>CAZNWW010000785.1:0-2223 GCA_964576155.1 uncultured Myxococcales bacterium
TTGTTTGTAATATGTTGGTTTTTAGTAGGTTGTTTTGTATTAGGGTGTTGATTAGTGTGGTTTTGTTATTGGAGAATTTATTGATGATGCCAAGATGAAGGTTCGTGTCGGTCTGGCGCTGACGAATGGCTAGCAGCGCTGCCTCGATCTCGCGTCTTGCCTCGGGTCTCCACTCGTGGGTCGTCAGGAGCCTCTTCACGAAACCCAGTTCGTCTGAGACCCCCACGGCATCAACGAGGGCCGAGTCGGCCTCGGCGGCGGAGGCTTTCCTTGCTGAACCAGATCCCACCTGCCCCCCTCCACCGCATCGGCGGCCAAGTCTCAGCGCCCGATTCAAGAGCCGCACCGCGGGGTGCGAAGCACTTCCTTGTGGATCCTCTCTCTGGACCCCCTATGGACCCGGCGTCAGCCTACACCTGGGCGGGAGGGTTCTGCACCCCGTTGATCCTGGCGGGCTGACGGGGCCACTCCCCGGCCTCGCGTAGCCGCCGCCGCAGGGTGCTCACGCTGACCCCGAGCGACCTGGCCGTCGTCTTGATGCCGTGCCCCTTGTCGAGCATCGCCACGGCAGGGCGGAGGTCGATCTCGACCTTCTTGCGCCCACAGTGCTTGCCCTGAGCCTGGGCGCGGCGGACGCCAGCGATCACCCGCTCGCGCAGCAGATCCCTTTCGAACTGGGCGAACGCGGCCAGCATGTGCAGCATCAGCCTCCCGCTGGGGGAGGTCGTGTCGATCCCCGAGTCGCGGGCCGAGACGAACTGGACGCCCCACCCCGACAGGCTGTCGAGAGTTCGTAGAAGATGCTGTAGGGAGCGTCCAAGGCGGTCCAGTTTCCACACGGCGACCAAGTCCAGCTTGCCGGCCTGAGCGTCAGCCAGGAGGCGGTCGAGAGCGGGCCGCGACTCCTTCGCTCCGCTGACGCCGTGATCGACGTACTCCCCCGCGACGGACCAGCCGCGCTGCCCGGCGAGTCGGCGAAGCTCCTCGACTTGGAGGTCCGGACTCTGCTCGTCGGTGCTGACGCGGGCGTACAACGCGACGCGGAGGGTGGTCATGGCGTGATCCCCACGGTCCGGCCCGACTTCCAGGCCTCCCACCCCAGGCTCGCCAGGAGCCACAGGGCGTCGGTGGGCTCGATCCCGCCCCAGGCGGCGACCTCGCGGGCGCGCTCGTCCACCACGACCGGGATGCGGACCTCGCGGCGAGGGAGCCGGGGAGTCTCATGCGCGGGGCGACCGGGCTTGCGGGCGCGGGCAGCGGGCTTGGGCTTCTTCCTCGCCGACGGGCGGCTCAACGGAGCGGCCTGCGCCGCCGGGGGCGTCCACCCGTCGTCCTCGTCCTCCGAGGCCCACAGCGGCCCCTGGAGGCGGTCGATCTGCGCCTCGGCCGCGGCGCGGAGCTTCGTCGGGTCACTCGTCGTCGGCATCGTCCCAGCCCGGAATGAAGACCTCGTCCTCGTCGGAGTCGGGCAGGTCAGGCAGCGGCCCCTCGCGGCCCGCGTGACGCCACGCCGCCTCCGCGAGCACCTCGACCCCCTCGAGGTAGGACTTGACCGCCCCGCGCCGGGGCAGGGTCCAGACCGATCGGCCCTCTCCGTGCGCCCCGGCGATCGACGGGTGCGCCCGCAGGGTCTTGGGGACGTACTGCAGGGGCCGGTCCACGGCCTCGGCGATCGCGTCCACCTCGTGTATGTTTGCGGGCGCGGGCCGCCCGGATCGCTATCCCCTGGAGCCACACTTCGTCCTATGTCCGACCCCCTCCGATCCGCCTGGGACCATCCCCTGCTCGACCGCGTCGCGGGGACGTTCAGCACCCACCACGCTCACTGGCAGACCCAGACCGGCGTCAACGCCAACATGCAGTCTGGGACCGAGGACAAGGTCACCCAGCAGTACGCCGGCCGCACCCCGTTCGAGCTGCTTCAGAACGCCCTCGATCGCTGCCTCCGCTTCGTGTGGATCGAACTTGTCGAGGCGGGGCCCCACGGCATGCTCGTCGTCGGCAACGACGGACAGGGGGTGAGTGTCTCGTCGGAGTTCCGGCCCCAGGAGGACATCCGCTGGAACCAGGAGCGCGGCCTCCACTCCGACTTCCATGCCCTCTGCGGCGTCAACCTGTCCAACAAGGACCCCGACGAGTCCAACGGGAACAAGGGAGTCGGGTTTCGGTCCGTCTTCGAGCTCGGTCCCCGTCAGGAAGAAGTTGCGGTAGAGCCCGGCGCTT
>CAZNWW010000786.1:0-1915 GCA_964576155.1 uncultured Myxococcales bacterium
CGGCGTAGACACCACCGGCGGCGGCGGCGGCGGCGGCTGCGCCACCACCGGCACCTCGAGCCCCCTCTCCGGCCTCCTGGTCCTCTTCGCACTCATGGGCCTCGCGGTGATCCGCAAGATCCACGCCTAGCACCCGCCTCTCACGTTTTTGCACCACAGATTCAAGAAAAGATCTTGCGTCAAGAATCGACGATGCGTATGTTCGGCCGTCGACCGAACCAATACACGACCTAGGAGGGTTGAGGAATGAAGGCACGAGTGATTCTCATGACGCTGGTCCTGGCGTTCAGCTTCGCGGGCGCGGCCCAGGCTTCCTGCGAGGGCTTCTGCGGCGAGCAGAGCGACGCGGGCTGCTACTGCGACTCCGGCTGCTTCGGCTGGGGCGACTGCTGCGACGACATCTGCGACTTCTGCGCGGCCGACCACCCGGTCGAGTGCGACGTCCCCTGCGAGCCCGCGACGACCTGCGAGGCCGAGGGCGTGAACTGCGGCGCGCACCCCGAGTGTCCCTGGGACACCGAGTACTGCGGCGTCTGCGGCGACGACCAGTACTGCCTGCTGGGCACCTGCGAGGCCAGCCCCTGCGAGGACCCGACGGACATCCCCGGCTGCCCCGGCACCGACGAGTGCGTCCCCGCCTGGTGGCTCGGCGACGACTTCTGCGACAACGCGCTCTACTGCCCCGAGACCGGCTGGGACAACGGCGACTGCGAGCCCTGCACCCCGGACTGCACCGACCTCGAGTGCGGCCCCGACCCCGAGTGCGGCCTGAGCTGCGGCCTCTGCGCCGAGGGCTCCTGGTGCGACGCGGGCGCCTGCGAGGTCTGCTCCTGCGACGGCCTCGAGTGCGGCTACGACGAGTGCGGCGAGTCCTGCGGCGACTGCGCCGAGGACTTCTTCTGCAACGACGACCAGCTCTGCGAGGAGTGCCTCTGCGACGAGGGCTGGGAGTGCGGCTTCGCTGACTGCGGCACCAACTGCGGCGAGTGCGGCGAGGGCTTCGGCTGCGTGGACCACATGTGCGTGGCCCAGACCTGCGCGGACGCCTGCGGCGGCGCGGGCGTCGGCGGCTGCTGGTGCGACGCCAGCTGCTTCGGCTTCGGCGACTGCTGCCCCGACGTCTGCGACGAGTGCCCCGAAGAGGACGCCGACATGTGCGCCTGCGTGCCCGACTGCGAGGGCAAGGAGTGCGGCACCGACGGCTGCTGGCAGGACTGCGGCACCTGCGACGACGGCGCGTTCTGCACCGAGGACGGCCTCTGCGAGGTCTGTGACTGCGGCGACGCCCAGTGCGGCTTCGACGACTGCGGCAACCCCTGCGGCGACAACGAGGGCGACTGCGCCGAGAGCGAGTTCTGCGACGAGGACATGATGTGCCAGGCCTGCGACTGTGGCGACGCGGTCTGCGGCTTCGACGAGTGCGGCGAGCCCTGCGGCGACAACGAGGGCGAGTGCCTCGCCGGCTTCTGCCTCGAGGGCACCTGCTACGAGGGCGCGGGCTGCGAAGAGTCCGAGATCCCGGGCTGCGACGGCTGCGCGTGCGAGGAGTGCGTGGGCACCGCGGACTCCTTCTGCATCGAGACCGCGTGGGACGGGCTCTGTGTCCAGCAGTGCCTGGTGCTCTGCGGCGGCTGCGGCGACGGCGCCGGCTGCGGCGACGGCGTCTGCGACTTCCCCGAGAACTGCAGCTCCTGCCCCGAGGACTGCGGCTGCCCCGGCGGCCTCGAGTGCAGCTGGGACGACACCCTCCAGGCCTTCGACTGCGTGATCGGCAGCTGCGAGGAAGGCATGGAGATGGGCTGCTGCGACGGCGACGTGCTCAACAAGTGCGTGGAGGTCTTCGGCTTCATCAACAGCGACTGTTCTGAAGCCGGCAACATCTGCGGCTGGTATGCAGGCGACGAGAGCCTCGACC
>CAZNWW010000786.1:1925-2219 GCA_964576155.1 uncultured Myxococcales bacterium
ATTTCTGCGGCACCCCGGAGCAGCTCGTGGCCGAGGACCCGGACGGCGTGTACCCGGTCGAATGCCCGGAGTTCGTCTGTGATGCGGACTGCACCGACCTCGAATGCGGCCCGGATCCCATCTGCGACGAGGACTGCGGCGCTTGCGACGACGGCCTGGTCTGCGAGGAGGGCCTCTGCGTCGAGTGCCAGCCCGATTGCACCGACCTCGACTGCGGCCCCGATCCCGTGTGCGGCGCCGAATGCGGCCCCTGCGACGACGGCTTCCTCTGCGAGGAAGGCGCCTGCGTGGAGT
>CAZNWW010000787.1:0-2218 GCA_964576155.1 uncultured Myxococcales bacterium
CGGGTGACGCCGGGACCGATACAGCCTGGGGAGAATGGCGCGGCGGCGACGTGGAACCTCCCGATTACAACCCCTGCCCTGGGGACGAGGACGGGGATGGATACGGGCCCGGGTGCCCGGCCGGGGAAGACTGCGACGATTCCAACCCCTGGTTCACGACCTATTGCCCGCCCTGTAATTCCGAAATCCACCCGGGCTGCCCCTGCTCCGAGCCCGACAAGACCATCCCCTGCTATGACGGGGACCCGGCGGTCCTCGGCATCGGCGCCTGCGTAAAGGGGGATCAAACCTGCGCCGGCGGGTATTGGTCCGAATGCGTCGGGCAGGTAGAGCCGGTGAACGAAACCTGCGATGAGTTGGACAACAACTGCGACGGCCAGGTCGACGAGGGGGTTCTCTCTCCCTGCGGAGACTGCGATCCGATGTGCAACCACGCCAAGGCCGGACCCGGCGGATTCTACCCCTTCGAGCTCACTGACGAAAACCACGACGGCGTCGCGCTCACCCTCGACGGGGATATCATCCTGGACTCCACCAAGTCCAGCCTCCAGTCGATCTGGATAGCGAACTCCGCGGAGTACACCGTCTCCAAGCTCTCCACGGTCACCGGACAGGAGCTGGGCCGGTATCACCTCTGTACGGACCCGTCACGGACCGCAGTGGATCTCTTCGGTGACGTGTGGGTTGGCTGCCGGGAAGACGGCAAGGTGGGGAAGATCTCCATCAGCGAGCTGGGCTGCGTCGACAAGGACGGCGACGGGGTGATCCAGACCTCCCGGGACGACGACGGCAACGGGGTGATTTCGGGAGAGGAGATGCTCCCCGAGGGGCAGGACGAGTGCGTCCGCTTCGTGGTCCAGCCCGACGGCGGCGAGTCCGGCCCGCGGGCTCTTGCCGTGGACAAGGAGAACTATCTCTGGGTCGGCATGTCCAAGACCGACCGCTACTTCCGGCTGGACCCGGAGGACGGGAGCGTGGTCCAGCAGTTCGACGTGCCCGACGGCCACTACCCCTACGGCGCGGTCATCGACAAGGACGGGATCCTCTGGGCCTCCCACCGCTCGGGACACGTCCTGGCGCGCATGGACGTGAACCAGGACCCGCCAACCCTGGACTACTTCGACCCGGGGGGTTGCGTCGAGCCATACGGCATCGCAGTGGACGCCGGCGGGGACATCTGGATGGGAAACTCCGGGTGCGACGACGTCCTGCGCTTCCACCCGGCCACGGAGACCTTCACCAAGGTGCCCGTCAACGTGGGCCTGGGACACACCCGCGGCGTCGCGGCGTCCCAGGAGGGCGTCGTCTGGGTGGCACACCACACCTTCGGCACCTGCGAGCCGGGGCGGCACGTGACCCGCATCGATATCTCGAACAACGCGGCGACGGTCTTCGCCCTGGCGGGTGACACCACGGGCCCCGTGGGCGTCGCCCTGGACTTCGACGGTCATCTCTGGGCCGTGAACCAATGCACGTCATCGGCCACGAAGCTCGTCGCCGCCACCGGGGAGGTGGTCGGCACCTATCCTGTGGGCCAGCATCCCTACACCTACAGTGACATGACCGGGTACTCACTCCACTCGTTCACCAACCCCATCGGGTACTACCGGCATCTCTTCGGCGGCTGGGGCATCCGGGTGACGTGGACAGGTCTCATCGTGGACGCATACCTGCCGCAGGGCACGTATATCAAGACGCGGGTGCGTGCCGGGATCTCCTTGCAGGACACCCTCACCAGCCCCTGGTCCCCCTTCTTCGGGCCTTTCCCCCCGGAGCAATTCCCAGTGGACCTCACGCCCCTGGAGCTCTCCGGCCACTATCTCCAGGTAGAGGTCTCCCTCTTCTCGGAAGAGGATGGAATGTCACCCATCATCAAGGGCATCGAGATCTCCTGGGAGTCCGGACAGGAGCGTTAAACAGAAAAACCCCGGGATTCCTCCCGAGGCCTCTCTGTCTGATGAGCCGTTTACCGTCCTGCTCAGGACCTTGGTTGGCAGCCGTCAGAGCAGTGGGCCACTCGCGGAATCTGGAAGCGAGTCATAGTAGACCTCCATGTTGAGTTACCAAGGCAGAAACAAACTCTGTCCACAATATAGTGGGGTGGAGCCCAGGGTCAAGAAGCGACACCACTCGGTAGTGGGTCTATCCGGCTTGCGGGTTGCGTCTCTGCACGGGGTCAAGCCCCTTCCGACCCCGGCTCGCTTTGCGAGCCGGCGCC
>CAZNWW010000788.1:0-2218 GCA_964576155.1 uncultured Myxococcales bacterium
CGATGCGGGCCTCCAGCTCCCTGGACAGGCGGTGGACCTTGTCGACCCGGGACTCCCGGCGCGAGGTGACGTCCGCTCGGGCCAGGGCCAGCAGGTCGGGCAGGTGCTCGTCGACGTCCTTGATCAGACGTCGGATAGCGCTCTCGGTCCATTCATCCGAATAGAGGGTGATGCGGCTGTGGTGACGCACCAGGAACTCGACCCGCTCCGACAGCTTCGGCTCGACGCTGAACCGGGCCATGATCCCCCGGGCCAGGTGCGCGCTCACGTCCTCGTGGCGAAAGAAGTGCACCTGGCCGTCCCGGGACACGGAGCGGGTCCAGTACTTCCCCAGATCGTGAAGGAGCGCAGCCCAACGGATCGCCGGCGAGGGCTTGGCCTGGCGTACGACCGCCAGGGTGTGCGCGAAGATGTCCTTGTGGTGGACCTGGCAGGACTTCTCGAAGCCGACGAGGAGTTGCAGTTCGGGCAATAGGAAGCGCAGCGCGCCGGTCTGTTCGAGGAACAGGATCCCCAAGTCGGGGTTCCGATTGAGGAGCATTCGCTCAAACTCGGCCCGCCAGGCGAACGCGGGCACATCCAGGAGGCGCTCCACGTCCCGGGCGCCGGCCTTCACCACCTCGGGGGGCGCCTCCATCCTGTGGAAGGCAGCGTTCTTCGCTACTTTCAGGATGGCAAGGGGGCGCTCCTTGAAGATCCTGTTCAGCTTCCCCACGGGGCGGAGGGTGTGGGCCGCGAGATCCTGAGCACCGCCGAAGGGGTCGAAGAGGTTCCCGCGCATGTCCAGGGCCATGGCGTTGATGGTGACTTCACGTTCGCTGAGGATCGCCTCGAGGTCATCCGGCTTGTCCATCAGGGACGCGTGGACCCGGCGCACGGTCCCGCCCAAATGGTCGCGGAGTTCGAACGCTATTCCCCTGCGGATCCGCTGCGGCGGCGATACAAAGAGATGATCCCCCGCTGCCCCCGTAAGGGCCTTCTCCAGATCCTTGAGAGGAGCGCCGGCGACGATGAGGTCGATGCGTCCGGTCTTCTCGAGGGTGCCGTCCGCCAGGAGATCCCGCACCGCCGGACCGATGAGAAAGCCGGTGAGGCCGAAATGGGACAGCCGGTGATAGAGGAATCTGATGTCTCCAGGGAGCTCGAAATCGATAGTGGGGCCCGTGTCAACCATGGCTATGTCGATTCAACCTGTCGTCAACCGTGGTCACAGGATGGGTGGTTTGAGCGGTTTCGTCAAGTCACCCCTCGAATGGGTCCTCGAGGCAGAAGTCGGGTGTCATCGTCGCATGGGAGTTTTCGTCCTGACGGTAGACATTCTCCAGCCCCAGTTTTGCCGCGAAGTCTAACGCAAACCGGTACTCGGCCGGCTTCAGAGGGGAGCTCAGCTCCGGGAAGAACCCCTGGTCGGCCATGTGGGATGGTGTGTACTGGGCCATGAGAGAAAGATAGAGGTCCGGTCCGAAGGTCCGGGCCAACCAATCGAGGGCGACGGTGGTGTCCGCGCGGTCCCCCGGCAGCACCAGGTGCCGAACCAGGACACCCGTCGTTGCGATGCCCTGCTTGTCGAGACGGAGGTTCCCGACCTGGCGGTGCATCTCCTTCACTCCGGCCCGGCTCACCTCCACGTAGTCCGGGATACCGCTGTAGACCCGGGCGGCGTTGTCGGTCCCGTACTTCAGGTCCGGCAGATATATGTCCACCAAGCCATCCAAGACCTGGAGCGCCTCCACGGTCTCGTATGCGCTGGTGTTGTAGACCACCGGGAGGCGCAGGCCCCGGGTCCGTGCGCTCTCCAGCGCGGGTATCAGGGTGGGGAGATGCGGGGTGGGTGTGACCAGCCCGATGGTGTGGACCCCGTCGTCCTGGAGTTGGAGCATCTTGTCGGCCAGCTCCACGGGATTGAGTGCCTGGCTGGTCACCTGGCTGTTCTGGCTGATCTGCCAGTTCTGGCAGAAGACGCAGGAGAGGTTGCAATGCCCGAAGAAGATGTTGCCGCAGCCGTTGGCCCCGCTGATCGGCGGCTCCTCACCCATGTGTGGTCCGAAGTAGGACACCTCGGCCCGCACGCCGGCCCCGCAGGCTCCCGCAGCCTCTTCGTCGCTGCGGTTCACACCGCAGCGGTTGCCGCAGAGCATACAGTCCTGCAGGAGCTTCGTGAGTTGCTCTCTGCGCGCAGTGTCGTCACCGCGTTTGATCATCTTCTGTTCGCGCCCCA
>CAZNWW010000789.1:0-2212 GCA_964576155.1 uncultured Myxococcales bacterium
GTTGAGGCACCCCACCCCGGGGATGCACGAGTCGTCGGTGCAGGGGTTCCCGTCGTTGCAGTTCACCGTCAGCCCGAAGAGGCATTCCCCCTTCTCGCAGGTATCCGCCACGGTGCACGGGTCTCCGTCCTCGCACGGGAGTCCTTCGTTGGCCTCTGCGAAGCCGCAGTCCCCGGTTACGGGGTCACAGGCCGGGTCAAGACATGGTGCATCCGGGCCGGTAGGCGCCGGACAGCTGATCTGAGTGTCCGGCGCGACCTCGCACTGGAACGGTACGGTTGCGGTATCGCAATACAGGACTCCGTTACAGACATCTCCGTCCTCGAGTTTGTCGCAATCCTCGTCCGCCACGCAATCGCAAGCCACCGGGGTCCCGGCACAGCTCCCCCCGTCACATTCATCCGCTACGGTGCACGGGTCTTCGTCGTCACAGTCCGCGACGTTGTCCACGTTCTCGCAGAGCCCCGTCTTCGGGTCACACCAATCGTTGGTGCAGGGGTTCCCGTCATCGCAGTCCTTGGGCTCACCGAGACAGATCCCCTGGATGCAGAGGTCACTGGCCGTGCAGAGGTCCCCGTCAGGGCATTCGATACCGTCCAAGGCGACGTGCTCGCAGCCGTTCGTTCCATTGCAGACGTCTTCGGTGCATGCGTTCTCGTCGTCACAGGTGTCCTCGTCCACCGCACCGTCGCAGTCATCGTCCAGGTCGTTGCAGGCCTCCGATGCGGGCAGGGCGGCGTCACAGGAGGCGAGGCCGTCCAAGGTGCAGGCCCTGACGCCCTCGCAGAGACCGGCCTCGTTCTCCAGCGTACAAGGTGTCGTGAGTCCGGCCTCGACAGCCTTGGACGTACACCCGCAGGTGCCTGCGTCCGGGACGCATTGGGGCAGCATCGCGCCCTGGACCGTGGAGATCTCCTCGCAGGAGTATCCATCCGGGCAGATGTCGCCTTCGCCACAGGCGCCTCCGCAGAAGCTGCCCTCCCCCTCCAGGATCATGCACGGCACCTGTACGTCCCCAGGACCGGAGCAGTCGCCGCCGCTCCAGCATGGCAGGCAGAGGCTCGGGACCTCGGAGACACAGATGAAGACCAGATCCCTGCCGCCGCCGGACACCTGTTCACAGCTCCATCCCGGAGGGCACTCCTCGAGGCATGATTCCGTGCAGACAGACGCGCCCAGGTGGTCCACGCACCACCCGGACAGGCAGTCTCCGTTCTCGGTGCAGGGCTCCCCGAGGCAGCCGGAACCCGGCTCGCACGTCGGGATGGTGTCCACCGACGCAAGGTCCCCGCCTGGCAGGTCGTCCTCGGCCGCGTCCATGAGGGCATCGGTGGTTACTTGGTCCACCGACACGGCGTCCGAACTCGCGTCAACCTGTGTGCCATCGCCGCCGCTGGTGGTGACCGAGCCGCCGGTATTACACGCCGTCGGCAGGGTCAGGATCGACAGAATCAGGATCGCTGGGAGGAGCTTCGTTTTCATTGTCTTTCTCCGGTTCGTTCTCGTCATCGTCGCCCGTGAAGTCCATCACCATCACACCGTCCGGCCCGATCTCAGTCTCTTCCTCGTCCGGCGCCTTGTCCAACTCCCGCTCACGGTCCGGGAGTTTGATCTTCGGAACGAACTCCCCCGGAGGGGACGCACCGAAGCTGGGGGGAGGGTCCTGTGGGGCCGAAGGCTTCAGGGCTGACTCTTCGGGCTCGGTGTCGGGCTCGGTGTCGGGCTCGGTATCGGGCTCGGGATCCTGTGGGAGGGGCTTCAGCCCCGACTCTTCAAGCTTCGGCTTCGCCTTTGGCTTCGGCTTCGACTTCGGCTTCGACTTCGGCTTCGGCTTCGACTTCGGCTTCGACTTCGGCTTCGACTTCGGCTTCGGCTCGGGCTTCGCTGGAAGCTTGATCTCATGCACCGGTTCCGGATCGATCGGGGTGATCTTGTGGATGATCGGGATCGGAATCGGCGCCGGGTCGACTTCGTCCAGCGGCCGCAGCGGCGGCAGATCGTCCTCCTCGGGGAGGGGATCAGTCGGGGCCGGCTCCGGCGCGGCCGGTTGCTCCTCGCCCCCGTGGTAGAGGGACTCCAGGGGCGGCGCCTCCGAGGGCGTCTCCACCTCGGGCGCTGGGTCTGTGGTGTCCAGGTTCTTGATCCACCAGACCCCCAGCCCGATCAGCGCGGCGGCCAGGAGGATCAGGGCCAGGTTACGCAGGATCGCCAT
>CAZNWW010000790.1:0-2211 GCA_964576155.1 uncultured Myxococcales bacterium
CGCCGCCCTCTGCTATCAGCCAGAAGTTGTTGGGCGCCGGCCCGTCCGCGGCTATATATCGCAGGTCCGTGGGCGCGCCGAGATCGTTCCAGCCGCTCGCGGTGCGGAGCAGGACCACTCCATCGCCTGCGGCGATCATGTGACCGTCCCCGAGGCTCGCGGCCATGTAAAGGGTCCGGTCGTCCGGTGCTGCCTCTTGAATCCAGTTCTGACCCTCGCTCCTGAGGATGGTCCCCTCGGCGCCGACTACCCAGGCCATGGCGCCGGTGGCCGCTGCACCGTGGAGGTCGCAGGTCAGCTTGGTCTCATGCCAGCCTTCCTCGTCGAATCGGATGGCGCGCTGAGGTCCTGCGGCGACGATGACCCCCGCGTCGGTCCATGCGACCGCCCGCAGGGACCTGTCGGTGACGGTCCCTGCGAGGGACCACTGGCTCCCCTCACGGAGGAGCACCGCGCCGCCCTCACCCACTACCACCAGATCGCCGCCCGGACCAGTGGCGCAGTCGAGGAGATCCAGGTCCACGAGCTTCGGCTGTGCCCCCCAGCCTGCGTCCCCGAGGCGGGCGACCATCCCATCCTGACCCACCGCTATCAGTCCGTCCTCGACCTCACAGAGGGCAAGGAGCGGATCCACGGGAGCGCCGGCCGACTCGCTCCACTGGCCGTCCTCGCGGACCCAGGCAGCGGCCGCGTCCAACTCCGTGACGCCGTTGTAGAGGACCACTGAGTAAGGCGTGTCGTCGATAGTGTTGGAGTACGCGCCTGCGAGGAAGATGTACTCCGCGTCATAGATCTCCCCGGCGAGCTCCTCGGGGAGATGCCGAAAACGGATGTCCTCAGGCACGTAGGAGTCGAGACCCTGGCGGAGGTCTGCGATACCGTCGGAGCCGAAATCCAGGTAAGCCCGCACCCTGTAATACCCGCCGCCGAGTTCGAAGGCGGGGGGATGATCCATGCGGAGGCGCAGCTCCCGGGTCAATGGAATGCCCAGGTAGATGTTCTGGTCCTCCAGGTACTCGCCGGGGTCCAACATGATATGGCGCCGCACGCCCATGGCCAGGGGGATGAAGTTGCCGGTGCCGGCCTCCATGTAACCGCCGTAGCAGACCACGGCGACTTCGCCGAGGCGGGTCTCGGGCAGGTCGTACTTCGGGTCCATGGGATCCAGCCAGAGGGGCCCGTCGTCCAGGGACCCCCAACCGACATAGATGCTCGTACCCGTGACTTCACAGTTGACTGCGCGCTCCCCCGCAGGCGGGATGCACCAGCTCCACTCTCCACCCACGGCGACCCCGCAGAGGAATTCACCGGGGCAATCGTCGTTGTCCAGACAGGCGCTGGTGCAGAAGCTCCCCTGATCTCCGATCTCCCGGCAGTCCCCATCCAGACAGTCCCCGTCGTCCATACAGGGGGCGCAGGGACCGCCGGGGGACCAGTCCTGGTGGAGGCAGCTGCCCGGCGGCACCACTACGTACTTGCTCAGGCCAAGGACGCTGCCGCTCACCCTGCCCGGAGGCGGCGGATCCGGCGGCGGATCCGTGGGGCCGTCCACAGGTGGTGGGTTCTCCGGGACCAGGTACACGGTGACATTCTCCGCGTCGAAGTCCACCACCGAGGCTGCGTCGTGGTGGACCTTGGTGGCGTGCATGGAGACGGGCCCGAAGAAGCCGGGCCCGGAGAAGGTGATCTGGCCCCGCTCATCGGTCCAGCCCTGCCGCGGGGACGTCGCGCTGTCACCGATGATCACGTACGCATCCGGGAGGGCATCCATCGTGTAGCTGTCCAGGATCGTGACGTTGATTGCGCCATCGATGGGGTCGCCCCAGGTCCCGCCACCCCAGTAGGCGCCGGGATCGAAGTAGCTGTAGGACTCGGGCAGCGTTGCGTCGCCCTTGAAGGTCTCCACGGTGACGTCCACCGTTCCCACGGAGCCCGGCGGGGCCCACACCCAGAGCTCTGTCGGGCTCTGGAAGATGACGTCATCCGCGTACTCGTCTCCGAATCGAACGGCGCAGCCTGCGTTGAAGCCGGCGCCGATCACGGTGACCATGGTGCCCCCGGCCTGGGCGCCGTAGACAGGCTCGATCAGGGCAACCAGCGGAGCGTCCGCCAGGTACTCGAAGCCTCCGGGCCGCTTCACGATCTCGCCGTCGGAACGCACCAGGGTCACGTCCACGAGCCCCGGCACCCCCGGGGGGGTTGTCACCTCCA
>CAZNWW010000791.1:0-2210 GCA_964576155.1 uncultured Myxococcales bacterium
CCCAGACGCCTGGGGACGAGGAGGGCCTCGTCGTCGTCGGGGCCACGCCCGACGGCCTCCATTTATTCGGTTCGTTGCGTTTGCCCGGGGACGGGGGAGGGGATCACTGGGCCCATCCCGCTATCTCGGATGCTACTCTCTACATTCGCCATGGAGACCGGCTGCTGGCCTACGACATCCGCGCAGCGACCGGGGGAAGTCGATCAACAAGCTCCCGGCTCGGCATTGGGGAGGTCGGTCGGCAAGCTCAACTCAGGGCCCCCGTCGGACAGACAGCAATAACGGCCTCAGGGTCGTCTCCCAGCGCCTCCGCCCAATCCATCCCGAACCCCGGCTCCACCCGTGTGGAGATTCCCCGCCCCGCCAGGGTAAGGCTGCCGCTGTGATGCCTGGCGACCTCAACGCATAGTCGGCATAAGATGCACTTGTCTTCCTCGTAAGACCAATGCCCGAACCGGATTGAATGGGCTACGGTCCGGCTGCGGTCTAGAAACAGACTCCCTCGAGGTCTCAGAGACCGCACCTGGTTCCGCAGTTTACACTCGCCTCTCGCCGAGCACGTCCCGCACTCGAAGCGATGCTCTGAGAGCAGCAACTCCAGCGTCCGTTGGCGCTGTGTCTTGACAGCTTCATGCTCACTCTCCACCACCATCCCCTCCCCCACGATCAGCGTACAGGCTGGCAGCATGCGCTCATACCCCTCCACTCGCACCACACAGAGCATGCAGGAGGTAGACGGTGGGAGCCCCGGGGCGTGACAAAGCGTCGGGATGTCGACGCCGAGCGCTCGGGCAGCGTCAAGCACTGTGCTACCCTCGGGGACTTCTACAGGATAACCATCGACAGTCAATCGCGTCATCTTTCCGTCACCTCCACTGCGTCGAAGGGACACACGTCAGCGCAGGTACCGCATTTGATACAGGCGCCCTGGTCGACTACATGGGGCCCGTGCGGAAGCCCTTTGATCGCCGAGACGGGGCAACGGCCAGCACAGATGGTACAGCCGCAGCATCGCTCGCTGACACTGAATCGGACCAGATCCCGGCAGCTACCGGACCGACAAGTACCGGCGAGATGTTCCTGGTACTCCTCTGGGAAATGCCGCCGTGTGGACAGATAGGGATTGGGAGCGCTCCGACACAAGCCACACAGGGCCCCCAGCCGGAGGGTCTCCACTACCTCATCAAGACGCTCCAGCTCGTCTGACCGGGCCCGACCCTCACATAGCGCGTCAAGTCCTTCCTGTAATCGCATGGTTCCGACTCGGCCGACGCTACACCTCCCGCAGGACTGGCGGCGAGAGAACGTGACGAAGTAGCGGGTGATCTCCACCATACAGTCGGTGTCATCGAGTACGACGATGCCCCCGGAGCCCATGGCCCCGCCAATCGCCTCCAGCGCCTTGTAGTCGACGGGGGTATCGAGGGCCGCCGCTGGCACACAACCCCCGGAAGGTCCTCCCACCTGCACCGCCTTTATTCGACGTCCGTCGAGCGCCCCGCCGCCGAGCTCCTCAACGACAGCGTGCAGGGTCGTGCCCATGGGGACCTCGACGAGCCCTCCGTGTCGCACCTTGCCGGCTAATGCAAGCACCTTCGTACCGCTGGCGAACGACGAACCCAGCGCAGCAAACTCAGCTGCCCCTTCACGCATGATCCATGGGACCATCGCAAGGGTCTCAACGTTGTTCACCAAGGTCGGTCGACCATTCAAGCCTAGTTCAGATGGATAGGGAGGACGCAGGCGGGGCATCGGACGATCCCCGGATAGCGCAGCCAACAGCGCGGTCTCCTCCCCACATACAAAGGCGCCTGCTCCCGTGACTATACGGATCTCGAGGCTCTCCCCGAAGAGGCCTGCCCCGCTAAACGCAGCTAGAGCGGCTTTCAATCTCTCCAAAGCCAGGGGATACTCCCTGCGAACGTGTACGATGACCTGCCGAGCACCTACCGCAAACGCTGCGATCAGGGCTCCCTCCAGAATGCGTAGCGGGTAGGACTCCATCAGCATTCGATCCATGAAGGCACCCGGGTCGCCTTCGTCGCCGTTGACGGCAACCACCGGACTCACTCCCTTGCTCACGGCTGCGTCCCGGACGGCCTGCCACTTCCTCGCTGTGAGGTACCCTGCTCCTCCCCGACCGCGCAGACCGCTGGCCTCCAGGTGCTCCAACACCACAGCAGGATCCAGGCCGTCACGACATCGGTCCC
>CAZNWW010000792.1:0-2209 GCA_964576155.1 uncultured Myxococcales bacterium
GCTTTGGTTACTCTTCGAGGACGATTCCCTCGGGCCATCCGTCCGTGGGCAGGGTGACCTCGGGGACCGTCTGCCCCTCCCCACCCCAAGGCTCGAGGTTCTCCCACGCCGAGTCCTGGACCGTCGCTTCCAGCACGTCCCCCATCCTGACCACCAGGTCCGTCACCCCCGGGAGGTCTCCCGCCGGACAGCGGTAGTAGACTGCAAACCCATGCACCTCCCGCAGCGCGTGGTGGTCCCCGGACGGTTCGAGCCAGACCTCGGCCCGGCGTCCGTCGGCGTCGCAGAAGCGCCAGGGCGATCCCGGCGTCCCCGGCGACCCTCCGGGGCCGGGCTCCGGTAAAGCGCCTGCGGGAGGGACATCCCGTTGCCCGAGCTTCTTCGAGCGGGTCTGGGCCTCGTCCCCTTGGCGACGAATCGTGTCCGCGCAGTAGGTGCAGGCGTGGCACCTGCGGTCACAGTCGGTGAGGACGTCCCACATCTCCGGCGGCTCGTCGTAGTACCCGGCCGGGTGAACCAGGGAAGTGGCGTCCACGTAGAGTTCGACCAGGCGGACCACCTTGTCCGTGGGCTGGTCCCGTCCCGGGATCTTGACCTCGTCCACCAAGCCGTCCAGATGCTTGAGGTGCCCGGGGAGAACCTCCTTCTGCGCGATCAGCCATGGACGGCTGGCCAGGAAGCCCACGGACTCCGGGCTGCACCCGCCGACCACGAATCCCCCGTCAGGTGCGGGATCCAGATGGTGAGAATAGAACGGACAGAAGGGGATGCACTCGTCGCAGGTCACCACGCCCGTTCGCAGCCCGAGGGACTTGATGTCCTCGAGGGGGGCGGGTCGCCGGCTGATCTCCCGGGCCACGGTGACGAAGGTCGCACCTGCGACCTCCTTCCAATAGAGGGCCTGGACCGCGTTGGTCACGTTGGCCAGCACGGAGACGCCGATGTCCGCGTAAGGGACCAGACGCTCCCGGAGTCGGGACGCCGCCACCGCGTCCACGAAGGTCAGGCGCAGACGCTCGGCCTTCGAGGAGACGCGGCGGACCTCTTCCACGAGGGCGTCTCCGTGGATGGGGCGGCCGACGATGTTGGCGACCATGACAAGGCCGATGTCTCGGGTCGCAGTCCAGGCCGCAACTCTATCCACCTCCGCCTGGTAGGTGGACACGGACTCCGGCCCCGTCCAGATGCGAGACCCGCCGGCCACCGTTGGATGGAACGGCAGGTAGATGTTCTCCATGCGATAGGCGAAGGGCTCCAGGCGATCCAACAAGTCCGGATCATGGTTCCACGGCACCGAGAGGGCCATGCTCTGGGGCATGGCATCCGCCGGTCCCTCTGCGTCTCGGCCCTGGTCATGCATGGGCGGCCTCCTACACAAGGGTGTATCCGGTTCCGCACTGCTATGCAAACAAAGGCGCCAATGCTCCGGCTCGGATTGTGGCCCGGAATCCTTTGCCTTGGACCACGCGCCGGGTACTATGAACCTCGGATCATCCAGGACTCGGAGCGATAGATGAGCAAGGTGGAGCGTCTCGAGCTGTACCACGTCAACATCCCCCTTGATCATCCCTTCCGCCCCTCCTGGATCCCTGGCTACCCGATGACCCATAACCGGTTCACCCTGGCCCGCATCTTCACCGACGACGGCCTCGAGGGCATCGCTGCAGGGACCGCCTTCGCGAGGGAGCGGGAAGGGCTGGGGGACCTCATCGGGGGCTACCTCATCGGGGTCGACGCCTCGGACATGGCCACGGTGCGGCAGCGCCTCCGAGAGGCGTCGTACCTGGGATGGCGAAACTGGTGGATCGAGAATGCGTTCTGGGATCTGCGCGGCAAGATGGAGGGAAAGCCGGTCTACAAGCTCCTCCAGGAACAAGAGCAGACCGTGGACCGTGCACCGGTCTACGCGTCTACGGGCGAGCTGCGCCCCATCCACGAGCGACGGGGCTATCTGGACCGGATCCGCGCCCAGGGAATCCGGGCGGTGAAGATCCGGGTCAAGGATCCGGCCCGCCGCGACGACGTCACGATCCTGCGCCAGGTGCGCGAACACGTCGGAGACGACTACGTCGTAGCGGTGGACGCGAACCAGGGCTGGCCCGTCTCCCTCTTCGATCCCACCCCGCCCTGGGACCTGGCCTACGCGACGGAGTTCGGCAAGGCCTGCGACGATCTGGGAATCGCTTGGATCGAGGAGCCCCTGGACATG
>CAZNWW010000793.1:0-862 GCA_964576155.1 uncultured Myxococcales bacterium
GGCCCAGGCTTCCGGGACTGAATTGTCCGCGCGATGATCACGGAGCTCGAGGCTCGAGCCTCCGCCGTCAGCCCACCCCGGCCAACGCCCTCCGTCTGCGTACCGTACTTCGTCCATCAGGTTGCCGCACTCGTCCAACAGCGCAATCCGCTCGCGAGAGTTGTCCAGCTTCCCCTTGAAATCCCCCACCACGGTGATGCCGGGAAATGTGATACCCAAGCTGTCCGCGTCCTTGGCGACCACCACGTACTCCCCAGCGGGAAGTATCGTGTCTGGCGGGAACTGGAATTTGACCGCATCGACCAGCGACCATCCGCTGAGGTCCACGGGGCCAGATCCAGCGTTGTAGAGCTCGAGCCACTCCTCCGTTGACGCCACCGCGCTTCCGTCCAGGGCGGGAACAGGAGCGTGGTGGTACATGAGCTCGTTGATCACGACCGTTCCCGGCACCGGTGGCGTGTTGCTTTCGCCGGGGGTCGACGGTTTGGGGAAGTACCAGGCCCCGCCCGCTTCAGTACGTGCCCGGGGGTCGTTGGTGACTGCTACGCCATCCAGCACGATCGCTTTCCCCGGGGAGTAGAGGAACAGGAACTCCCCTGGGTCCGGTGAGAAGCCAAGCTCGTCCTCGATCAGCAGGGCGAGCTCTCCCGGCATCAAGGACCATGGAGAGAGCGTCGCCTCGGCGCCGGTGGAGGTTGCAAGAACGAGGTCGGCTAAGTCCGACGGAACGTCCTTGGAATTGACCAACTCCATCCAGAAGGTGTCCCCACCCGCCGAAAGCTCGCTGAAGCGCAGTCCCGGATCATCGGCCGGGACCACATTCTCGGGGAAGTTCGCTTCTCCGGGTGATCCTCCCAAGGCC
>CAZNWW010000793.1:872-2206 GCA_964576155.1 uncultured Myxococcales bacterium
CCTCGGCTTCTTCGCTTCGGCTTACGGGGTTCATCTTGGACAGAGAGGCTCCCGAACCCGCTGCTGTCACGGGCCATGGATCCGCTGCGTACCAACTGACGAGATCCATGAGACGATCGGTGTTGCTACGAAGCTCGATGGTGCCTTTCCAGGGGGGAAGAATGCCGGACCACGGGCCAAGGGCCGCTGCGCCAGCGATCAGGTCCAGGGCACCCGGATCCGACGCCACCACCAAGTACCCACCGGGGGGCATGAAGGTGTCATCAGGGAAGAGGTAAGTGACATCCCCTGAGAGCCGCCACCCGGAGATGTCCATGTCAATTGAGAAGGGGTTGTACAGCTCGACCCAGGCCAGGTTCGAGCCGTTGGCGGGTTTGTACATCACCTCGGTGAAGACCACAGCACCACCTGCACCCTTGATCTTCCGTGACCACGGCTCTGGATCTTGGTCTGCGCACACCCCAGTCTCGTCAGGGGCGACATCGACTTCGTCCCCGGAGACGTCACCCTCGCTGTCCCCCCAAACGTCCTGACTCCAGGCTTCGGGCTCCGTGTCCGACAGGGGGGTCCAGTCGAGGGGGAGATCCTCATCCGCGTCAGAAACCCAATCAGAGAGGGACACTTCATCGGGAATACCAATGGAATCCAGGGGAAGATCCGGGATCGACGCCTCAACCTCTTCGGAATCCTGCCCAAGGCCATCGACGGTAACGATGTCCGAACCGATAATACCAACGACAACGGTGGCTTCGCTGCCGCATCCGACCAACAGCCCCAGCAGGACCCCGATCTCCACGATCAGCCAAAGTGAACGGGCCAAGCCCGGTTGGTACCCGGCTTCGAAACGCATTTAAGTAATCCTTCAGGAGGGTTGCCACCGCTTCAAGAATGCCGTTCTCGCCGGGCCGGGTCAAGCTCTTACGGTCCTGAGCCTAACACGGACTACATGGCACGGCTGCTGGTCGACTCCATCGAGGACCTCAACGGAGACGCCTCGATGTGCAACCGCCCCTGACCTCTTGAATGCCATTCACAACACCCAACCCCACCCAACCCACCGAAAACACTTCAAACACACTGAGTTTATTAGAATTAGCCGAGGGAGCGCTAGGGAGTCTCAGGGAGTGTGAGGGAGTCCCAGTCGTCAACGATTAATCAACGCATTTTCGGACGCCGGCCTCAGCAGCCGTCGGGCATGGGAATCTCGTCTGATATCCACGTGAAGCGGGGCGCCCAGACCTGGGGCGCAGCGGACACCTGGCCGACCAGCTCGTCGGTACGGCGCCAACAACCCACGGCGGCCTGGGCAACTGCCCCCCCGAGACGCGCTGAGG
>CAZNWW010000794.1:0-2199 GCA_964576155.1 uncultured Myxococcales bacterium
CCGCGACCGCCCAGAGAGGCAGCCGGGCGAACGCCGCGCCCAGCTTGTCGTAGTGGGTGATAGCGAAGGTCCGGTTGATATCCACGCTGCCGGTCTTGACCAGGCCGACCACCTTGAACAACGCACCGTAACTCCGCTCCTCGGCAGCGCCGGTGGTCAGGGCCACCCGATCGCCGACGCCCACGCCCAAGACCTTGCCGAGACCGGCGCCGAGGACGACCTCGCCACGGTGCAGCTGGTCTGGGTTCGGGTCGTTGTCCAAGAGAAACCGGGCAGGGACGCAGTAGTCCGCTAACCTGTCTGTGCAATCTTCCTCTGCACAGAGGTCATCGTCCGGATCGCAGGTCCCTTCGCAGACTGTCGTCGCAGTCAGGGTGCACTCGTCCCCTTCGAAACCCACTCCGGCGTGCTCGCAGGCAGCCTCGCAGACCCCATCATCAGGGGCGTAGACCTCAGCCAATGTGGCCCGGCAACCCCTCTGGCAGCGGGCGGCCGGGTCGTCTTCCAGGACAGAGTCCGCCATGGTCGTGACGGTCCGCTCCATCTTTGGCACGACCCCCACGACCAACGCACCCTCTGAGGTCATACCTTTGTAGGCCTCCAGATCATCCGGATCCTCGGGGTCCGGCACCTTCTTGCTCATAAGGCCGCCGGTGAGGACTCGGGGCGCGAAGCCTGTGACTCCCGGGGTTCCCGGAAGCACACCTGCAATGGCGTCCACCGCCTCGGGTCGGAGCCGCTGCTCGAGGTTCGGGTCGTCCAGGTAGCCCTCGGCCTGGATCTGCGCGTGGCCCAGAAACGAATCGGTCATGCTGCGGATCATCTTCGTGTGGGCACCATCCCCGATACCGACCAGGAAGATCATCACCACCACAGAGAAGGTCATCACCATGCCGGTGAGAAGCGTCCGGCGACGGTTTCGCCAGAGATCACGCCATGTCGTCATCAAGAAGCGCATCGGCCTAGCGTCCCTTCTTGAGGGCCCGGATGCTGAACCGCTTCTTGGACATCTTGTCCTTGAACTCCATGGCCTTCACCCGCATCTCGGTGTAGCGGCCCTTCTCCTGCAGGTTCTCCATGCGCCAGACGTGGGGATACAGGCGCTCCTCGCCGTCGATGGTCATTGGCTTGAAGTCGGAGAAGATCATGACCCGCGCCAGGCGCCCTTTCTCGTCGTAGTACTCCTGGCGGAGAGGCCGGTAGTCGTCCTGGGCCACCTCGATAACTTCCTTCTCCCAGACCACCGGGCTGTCGGGCTTCGGCACGAGGGTCACCCGCCAGGTGATCACATCACCGATCTTCCCTGCCTCAGGGGCCCCGACGTCGTAGTCCAGCTTCACGCTGCTGCTCCGGGACACGTCGTCATTGGAAAAATCGGATCCCATCCAGGAGTCCAGCATCAGGGACGGCGGGATCTTCTGGACCTGGTCGATGTTCGGGTCGTAGGCCCACAGATCCTGGCCGAGCTTGAGGCTGCCCTTGCCCGCGTCCTCTGCGGGGGCCACGATCTTGATCAGGCTCTTGTCCGGGTAGATCTCCCAGAACTTCATGCGCAGGGTGCGGTCCCAGCGCTTGATGTACATCTCGAACTCACCCACAGAGGCCTTCCCGCGCATGCGGGCCTCCATGTCGTCGATGATCTTCTCGGCCAGCTCCTGCGTAGGGGCCGGCGCCGGCGCGTCCTGCGCCTGAGCCGGCGCTGCCAGGAACATCGCCATCGTCAACATCAGCATTGTGCGTGTCATGTTCATCCCTCCTGTCCGTCGTTTACGGGCCAGAAAAAACCGATCTCCGCGCCGGGCTCCATGAGCCGCTTGTAGAGATCGATGGTGAAATCCGTTGCCTTGGCGAAGTCGATCTGGTGAATCAGGTCATCGGTGAGGTTCTGCACTGCCCATATATCCATCGAGCCGCTCACGGCCCAGATCATGGACACCAGGAGCGTCACCGGAAGGTCCCGCCGAACTGCGCCCACCTCCTGGCCCCTCTCGACTACGGCCTCCATCCAGCCGTGCACGTTGTCGAAGAGGCGATCGAAAGACAGGTGGGTCTCTCCGGCCGCGGCCGCCTTCGCCAGGGCCATCCCCATATGGATGATAGTGGGGTCTTCCTGCTTGATGCGTGCTCCCCGCTCGAAAAGTTTACGAATCTCCTCCCAATAGGACTCGGGGTCGTCACATGGACCCAGGTCCCCGAGCT
>CAZNWW010000795.1:0-2195 GCA_964576155.1 uncultured Myxococcales bacterium
GATTGCTGGACGGACTGGAGCAGCTGTTCGTGATCCCATTACCAGACGAGATCGACTAGCCCCTCCCACAGACAGGTCAGTACTGGATCTCTTCTGTGATGTCGCGGCGGCCGTTCCATTGGTAGAGGCCCAGCTGGGGAGCGTCCGGACCATCCGGGTAGTCCACCCGGGCGTAGGTTCGGCGATGCGATACCCCCAGCTCGGGCAGGCGGAGGCTGATCAGCTTCGTCCAGGTGCCCGTGTTCAGGTACAGGCGGTCCCCGGGGCCGCGACGCACCATGGGCACGTGGCTGTGGCCCATGATCACTGCGTTGACCGAGGGCTCCTTCTCCATGATCTCGAGGGCCTGGGTCTCGTAGTCCTTGTACACCACCCCCTCCTCCAGGAGGATCCGCAGGGTGCTCTTCAGGTCGCCGGCCCGCTTGCGGCTCTCCACGAAGCGGGTCTTGACGAAATAGTAGGACGTCTTCGCCACGAGGGGCACAGCGAACAAGGTGTCGGTGAGCAGCGCCGCCTTGAGATATCGGCTGAAGGGCTGCACAAGGTTGATGTAGGGCCGCTTCTCCTTGAAGGGGAGGAGGACCTTCAGGAGGAACACGCTCCCCCAGGGCAGGTTGAGACAGGGTGCGGGTACGCCCTCTGTGATGAAGAGCTTCCGGGGGTTCACCCGATTCAAGGCCTCGAACTGGTTCCCGTGGTAGATCCGTATACCTCCGGGCAGCTCGTAGTACGGCTCGTAGACTACAAAACGAATTCGATCTAGATGGTCTGGCCCACCCACCGCGCTGCGCAGGAACTCCTGTACCCTGGGGAACGCGATCTCCAGGTCGTGGTTCCCCATCATGTAGGTGAGGCGACGGTCAGGGGCCGCCACGAAGTATCGGAGCGCGGCCAGGAACTCCGGGTGCCCGTCGAGGCAGCGCGTGAGCTTGTATAGCGCCACCTCCTCGGTGATCTGGTCCGGGTAGCTCCCGTCGACCTCGGTCTTGAGTAAGTCGAAGATGTCACCCGCGAGGATCAGCTCCACGGAGGTTTCTGAATAAGGGGCCGCGCAGAAGTGGTCCACGAAGGCCCGGAATTGTCTGTCGTAGTGGAAGTCCTCGAAGGGGTTGAATTGGCCCGTTGTCGAGCCCGTACCGACGTGGAGGTCGCTGACGATGAGCTTGATCACGCCCCCGCTCCGCTCCGTGCCACCCTGCTACCGCATCCGCTCGATGGTGTTCCGGACGTCCCTGGCCTGGGGTGTGTTCGGAGGGATCAGGTCCAGGTAGTTCCGGTAATACTTGATCGCCATGTCCCGGAACCGGGCCTCCTTGTAGATGTTACCCAGGTACCGGTGTGCGTCCGGGAACTTCTTGAAGTCCGCGTTGATGCTGGCCAGGAAGTGGGTCTTCGCCTTCTTCGGGTGCCCCTCGACCATGTGGATTTTGCCCAGGTAGAAGTTGGCGTGGGCCAGATTCTGCCCGGTGTCCAGCACCTCATGGTAGTACTTCTTCGCGTCGGAGCGCTTGTTGACGTGGAACAGGGAGTCCCCCATGGCCAGGAGCAGGTCCACCCTGTGCTGGTCCATGCTCACCGCGTGGCGGAAGTCCCCGAGGGCCTTGTCGTAGTACCCGAGGAAGAAGTAGATCCGTCCCCGATCTGCGTAGATGTCCGGGTCCTTGCGGGACGTCGGGATGGACGCGTCGGTCTCGTAGCGTTTGATGACCTTGTTGAACTGCTCGAGGGCCATTCGTTGCAGGGTCTTGCGGCGCGCCTCGTCGGTCTCGGAGAGGTAGTAGAGGACCTTCGCGTACTCGGTGCGGTACAGGAGGTTGGTCTGCTCCAGCTCCACCGCCTCGGTGTACGAGAGGAGCGCACACTCCCAGTCCTCGGTCTTCAGGCAGCAGGTCCCGATGAGGTGGTGCACCTCGGGTTCCTTGGACCGGGAACGGCGGGCCATCTCCAGGTACTCCCTGGCCTTGAAGTAGTCGTTCTTTCCCAGGTAGATGGTGGCCAGGTTCCGCGCGGTCTGGTAGTCGGAGGGATCATCCAGGAGCACCGCCTTGAGCATCTCCAACGCGTCCTCCATGCGGCCCACCTCGCGCAGGGCCATCGCGTACCCCGGGCGGAGCTTGGCGGTGATGAGGTCCTTCTTGGCCAGGACGTCGAAGTGCGGGACCGCCTCCTTGTGGTTGCCCAGGCGCATGGCACAC
>CAZNWW010000796.1:0-2190 GCA_964576155.1 uncultured Myxococcales bacterium
GTTGGCGTTGCGGTCTCGTGCGACTGCGTGGAGGACGAGGACTGCGACATCCACGAAGACGGCGATGACTGCAACGGCACCCTGTATTGCGATGCAGATGGAACCTGCTCACTGGACGAGGACACCATCGTGAGTTGCCCCGCCACCAGCGAGATCTGTAAGGAGTTCCTCTGCGATCAGGAGACCGGGAGCTGCTACCTGGCGGATGTGAGCCAGGGCGTGCCCTGCGCGGACGACGATCCCTGCACCTTGAACGAGTGGTGCGAGGCCGGCACCTGCATGGGCTTTCCCATGAACTGCGACGACGGCAACCCCTGCACAGACGAAATCTGTGTGCCGGGTGAGGGCTGCATGATCACCTTCAACGACGACCCGTGCAACGACGGAAAGCCCTGCACCCTGCCTGATGCCTGCGTCGAGGGGATCTGCCTCGGGCCGGTCTTCGACTGCGACGACGGGAACCCCTGCTCACAGGACTCCTGCGACGAGGACGCGGGCTGCGTCAATGAACCCTTCGATGGACCTTGCGATGATGGGGACGCCTGCACCACCGCGGACGTCTGCGAGGCCGGCGTCTGCACAGGGGAGGACATCTCCTGCAGCGACGGAAACTTCTGCACCGACGACCTCTGCGACCCCGAGGAGGGCTGCACCTTCCCGTTCCACGACATGCCCTGCGACGACGGGAATCCCTGCACCGAGGAGGACCACTGCTACCAGGGCAGCTGCATACCGGGCCAGACCCTGGTGGACTGCGACGATGACAACACCTGCACCACGGACACCTGCAACGCCGACACCGGGGAGTGCTTCCACGAGCCCAACACGTTCACCTGCGAGGACTCAAACCCTTGCACCCTCGATGACCAATGTATCAACGGCGCGTGCCAGGCCGGCGAGCCGAAGGACTGCGACGACCAGAACCCATGCTCCGATGATGCGTGCCTCCTGGCGAACGGCGCGTGCCAGCACCTCCCCAACTCCGGACCGTGCGACGACGGGAACCTCTGCACAACCGGGGACCATTGCCAGGCCGGCACCTGTATCACCACCGGCGGCGTGGATTGCTTCGACGGGAACCTCTGCACCGCCGACGCGTGCCTTCCGTCCATGGGCTGCAAGTACTCGAATCTGGACGGCATCGCCTGTGACGACTACGACATCTGCACCCTCGGTGATCAATGCCAGGGTGGTGAATGCGTGTCGGGAGGGGCCATCGACTGCGACGACGGAAACGGCTGCACCGCGGACACCTGCGATCCGGGATTCGGCTGTCAATACCAGGATCTGATCACAGCTTGCGATGACGGCGATCCGTGCACGACCACTGACCAATGTCAGGGTGGGCTGTGCATCGGGAGCGCTCCGAAGGACTGCGATGATGGTGACCCCTGCACCCTGGAGTGGTGCGAGGCCTTCATCGGGTGCAAGCAGGAGCTGGCCGACGGCGAGGCCTGCGATGACGGCGACGAATGCTCCTTCCAGGACACCTGCCAGGGCGGCCAATGCATCTCCGAGACCGGTCACGTGGACTGCGACGACGGGAACTCCTGCACCAAGGACGAGTGCGGCGTGGACCAGTGCGTCTACTTCGTCGTGCCCGGGGACTGCGACGACGAAGACCCCTGCACCGTGGACGACATGTGCGTGGGCGGGACATGCGCGGGCCAGGCGGTGCCCAACTGCGGGTGCCGCTCCCTGCTCTTCGACGGCAACGGAGATCGCGTGGTGGTGCCCGCGCACGGGAACCTCTCCGTCGCGGGGGCATTCACCTTGGAGGCCTGGATCAAGCTGCAGTCCAACAGCGCCGGGGTGGTCTTCGCGTTGGATCGTGGCCCGGGAGTCAGCGGACGGGTCTGGCGGGGTTGGGTCACCGCTTCGGACGCGTTCATGTTCCAGATCTTCGGGCAGAGTGGCGGCCAGATCAGCGCGCCCCTCGATCCCGAGGCCGGCTGGCAACACGTCGCGGTGGTCCACACCGGGACCGCACTCCAGATCTGGATCGACGGGGTCAAGGCCAACACCGCCGGCGGCATAGCCCCGGCGCCCGCCATCAACGACTTGCCCCTCGTCATCGGCTGCGCGTGGGATCCGGACTCCGAGACCTGGAGCGGGTACTTCGAGGGCTGGCTGGACGAGGTCCGCCTCAGCGACGCTGCGATCTACTCAGCGCCCTTCGAACCTGCCCCC
>CAZNWW010000797.1:0-2187 GCA_964576155.1 uncultured Myxococcales bacterium
TGACTCATCTGTGAAGAGACGATTCTCTCCGACGCCTGATGGTCAGCATCACGATCAAGGCTCCCAGGAGCACCGGGGCGGCGCTCCCTCCCGGCCCGGTCCCGCAGCCACCGGTGCCCGTGGACGGTTGAGATGCTTCCTCGATGACGATCCCTGAAGTCTCGTCCTGAGGCAGGTCTTTGCCCGGGTCCGGCGGGTCGTGTGCCTCCGGCTTCCCCGGTACGTCGTGCGGCAGCTCTTCAGGGACCGCTAAGTCAGTTTCGACGGGTGTGTCGGCCATGATCTCTTCCACAAGGTCTGGCGGAGCCTCGACGACGTCGGCCGTCGGCTCGGGGCCGGGTTCTACGGACGCGGCGCATGAGGTCACCTTCAGCACAGGGTGCAGGTCCCCGGACTCCCGGGAGTGATAGCCGGAACCGTCGGTCTCGTCAGAGGTGATGGCGAAGGACCAGGTCCCGTCCCCTGGGACCGCAGCGCCGACATCGAACTCAACCACCTGCCCGATCTCCACATTGCCCGGGCTGTCGATGACCCAGTCCCCCCATCCGGGGTGGTCGTCGAAGGTGATCCCGTGCTCGTCCCATCCGTTGCCCTGTACCACGCGCAGGTCACCGCCCCATCCACCGTTGAGGGCCTTGAGCACCAGGTGAGCAGCCTCCACCTGGGCTATCCCGGTCGGCGCGAACCTGAAGAAGATAGCGCGACCGTCACCGCCGACGCGGAGTTCCGGGTTCCCGCCGTGGTTCTTCCCGGGGTCCGCCGGCTCGATCCAGGTGTCAGCGACCGGCTCGAAGTTCAGCTCGACGCAGCCTTCCGGGTCGGGATCCGGGTCGGGCTCGGCGTCGCTCCAGACTTCCAGATTCCGGTAGACCACGTCGTGTTGGGGGCCGTAGGTCCCGGGGGGTGCATTATCCGTCCCGAGAAACACGTACCGCAGGTGAAAGAGCTTCCCGTGGCTGTGGGTGATCTGCAGCGCGTTGTCCTCGTAGATCGAGATGTCGCCGGCCTCATCCCACTCGATCCGGAGGGTATGGACCTCCTGCGGATCGATGCAGGGCTGAGGGCATTTCACCCGGGTTTCCTGCCGCTCTTCGAAGCCCCCGGTGCTGGAGAGGAACTTGAAGTGATTGTCGTAGGTTGCGCCCGTCCGGACGTTGAAGAATGAAGTCTTCGGGGCGTCCTCGTCAGACTGGTGGGGCGAACCGTGGGGCATCTCGTACATGTTGATGATGTGCTGCTTCGCGTGCTTGTGCTGAGGGCTGTCTGCGTTCGGATTTCAGTTCAGAAGCTCCACCGACATTCCGCCCGCCGTGATCTCCTGCCCCAGGTCCCACCAGATCTGGTGTGGAGCCTTCCACCCGTCCGCGGTGAACTCGCCTCCCACTGCGGTCCCCGAGGTTCCGCCGACCAGCGGATCCGACAGCACGCTCTCCGCCGCAGTCACCGTGGATGTGAGGAGCGTTGCGACGCCGATCGCGGCGATCAGGTATCCGGTATTGCTCCCTTTCATGGGGACTCCTCTGGGGAGCGGAAATTTCGTTCGTAATTGTCCCCTGTCGACTCGAATCGTGTCAAGGAACCGAGAGGTCCGCTACCAAAAAAACCAACCGCCTGACACCCACCACGACATGATGCCAACCTGCCCCCAAGCCGAAACTTTAGACATCATTGAAGGAGGAACGTCATGGGTTATGCGACAGGTGTATTGCTGGTCGTGCTGGGAATCCTGGCGGCATCGAGCTACATCATCAAGAAGAGGCCCGAACCCAAGGAGCTGATAGCGGAGCTGGCAGGCTACCAAGGTTGGCTGGGATTCGTCTGCTGCATCTGGGGGATTTGGACCATCATCATCTCCATCCGGAACCTGGGCTGGTTGAAGACCATCCCCATCTGGTGGATCACCTACCTAGCGTCCGGCGTGGTCCAGGCCGGCCTCGGCTTCATTCTGGGCTACGGACTGCTACAGACCTATGCCCTGGCCAAGGCTCCTGAGGAGGCGAAGGCGAAGGCCGAGCAGTTCTACCAGAAGCTGGTCGCCGTGCAGATCCCCTTTGGGTTCGTCGGCATCGGCGTCGGGATCTGGTGCATCGTCGCCCAGCTCAAGCTCATGTTCGCCGGCTAGGTGCCAACGGCGCCACCGCACGATTCGAGCCGGGAGCCCGCGACCAGGAATCCCAGCCGGGAGCC
>CAZNWW010000798.1:0-2179 GCA_964576155.1 uncultured Myxococcales bacterium
GTATCGGATCGCTGACACGGTCCTCGACAAGGTCTCCGACGAAGGAACCCCGGGGGACGCCGTGCCGGATGGTGAGCCTCCCCTGGATACCCTGCCGGACACCCCGGACCTGACCGACATCAAGGAAGACACGCCCTGGGTGCAGGACGGGATCGAGGACCAGCAGACCGACGGCTGGCAGGGAGGGCCCTGTGAAGAGCAGGCGGATTGCCCCGGGGGCTACTGCGTCGAAGTCCCGCCCGGGAGCTCAGAGAAGATCTGCGCCATGACCTGCGCAGAGGAATGCCCCGACGGGCTCGAGTGCCGGTGGGTCTACCTCGACGGCGGCGAGCCGGTGTCCGTCTGTCTCCCGCCGGTGGACGTGCTCTGCAAGGTCTGTGCATCCAACCTGGAGTGCCTCTACGAGGGAACGCATTGCATCAAGGGGGATGCCCCATATGGGTACTGCGGTACCCCCTGCGAGCTGGAGGGAACCGACTGCCCGGACGGCTTCCTGTGCGCGGATGGAATCGACGGAGAGACATTCCCGGCGCCCCAATGTGTTCCCGCGGACGCCTCCTGCTGCGTCGCAGGGGGATGGCTGGACTGTGACGATGACAACCCGTGCACAGCGGACTCCTGCCACCCGAGCCTCGGGTGCCAGCACACGCCGCAGGATGAGGAGTGCACGGGTCCGGCCACCTGCACCCAGTACCTCTGTATAGGTGGAGAATGTGTCGGCTGGCCGATCATGGAGGACCTGACATGGAACGGCGAGGACGACGACTGCGACGGTCAGACAGATGAGGATGTGGTTCAGGGACTTCAGGTGAATCACTACGGCTTCGGCGGCGGCGCCGCCTGGCTCGTAGGCGGGGGGCTAAAGGTCCGCGGGCGCTTGAACAGCCCGACCTTCCGCGGAACCTCCACTGGCGGCGATCTCCGGATCCAACCCGGGATGCCCCTCTCACAGTAGATCCCTCCTCTCGGATCAAATATAATACCTTCGGTCAGATCTGATACCGAGGTGACATCATGAAGCGATTTATCTGTGCGCTCACTATTTTGATCATCTCTGGCTGCGGTGGTGACGCCGGGATCACTCAGGATACCGGGGAGCCGGACGGCGCGGGGAAGGATATCTCCAGAGGTGTTGACGCCGTATTGCTGGATCTGGGCGCTATTGACTACAAGTTCCTTGATCAGGCCCCCGGAGAGCTCCCTGGCGAGGTGGTTCCTTCCGACGTGGTGCCGTTGGATCTGGGACCGAACTGTGAGGGGGTCCTACTCCCCTTCGGCTGTCCCTGCGATGACAGCGGCGACTGCGCCTCGGGTTGGTGCGTGGACACCGCGGAGGGCAAGCAATGCACCAAGGATTGCGCCGAAGACTGTCCCTACGGCTGGGATTGCGTCACCGTGGCCGGATCGTGCCCGGACTGCCAGGAGATATGTCTGCCCCTGTGGACCCACGTATGCCGCCCCTGCACCGACAACGACCAATGCTTCGACGCGTTCACCGCCGGGACGGGCCTCTGTGTCATCTACGGACCCCATGGCAGATTCTGCGGCACAACCTGTGAGACCAGCGACGAATGCCCCGAGGGCTACCTCTGCCAGGACGCTGAGGCCGTAGGCGGCTTTTCGAAGACGCAGTGCGTCCTCGCGTCAGGCGAGTGCGCGTGCAACCCCAAGGCGATCTCGGACGGTTCGCAGACGGAATGCCAGAGCGAGAACGAGTTCGGGACCTGCTGGGGCCTGCGTGTCTGCCAGGAGGATGGGCTGACGGACTGTGACGCCACGGTCCCCACGTCGGAGTATTGCGACGGGGAAGACAACGACTGTGACAACATGGTGGACGAGGACGATGACATCTGCTCCGGGGGCAAGATCTGCTCCTGTGACGGTCCAATCTGCGGCTGCCTCTGTCCAGCGGGTCTCACAGACTGCGGTGACGGGATCTGCATCGACACCACCTCCAACGTGGAGCACTGCGGCGGCTGCGGCGATCCGTGTGACGCTCCGCATGTCGAGACTGCGGCCTGCCAGGGCGGGAACTGCAAGGTCGTCAAATGTGAGCCTGGCTGGGAGAACTTCGACCAGGTCTGGTCCACGGGCTGCGACTGCGAGATCCTAGCTGAGGTCTGCGACGGCGTCGACAATGACTGCGATGGTCAGGTAGACGAGGGCGACGGGATCTGCC
>CAZNWW010000799.1:0-704 GCA_964576155.1 uncultured Myxococcales bacterium
CGCCCGCGCAACCGCCGCCGGGGCAGGCGCCGATGAGGCACATCATCAGGCCGATCATGTCCGCCGGATCCTCGCAAGTGCAGGCGTTGAAGCCCATATCACCGGGTATGGGGATCGGCAGGCCGCCGCCGCCACCCATCAAATCCATGAGGCTGGCACACTCGCCACCGGGGCAGAAGGCCTCGACGCCGTCGCAGCCGCCGCCCACGTCGTAGCAGCAGCCGCTGGGGCTGTCACATTCCAGCTCGAACAGACCGGAGATGCTCACGCAATCCCCTGCAGAGACGCACCCGTTGCAGTTCTGACCGGGGTCGCCGGTGCCCGCGCAGGCAAAGATGGTGGTGTCGCAGGTCTGGGTGCCGGTGCAGTAGGAGTCATCGGTGCACTGGACGCATGACCAGACGCCGTTGATCTGTGTGCAGGCCGGGTACGGATCCTGGCAGTAGGAGCATTCCTCGGGCTGCTCGGTGTCCTCGCAGGCCTTGGCCGCGTTGCAGACCTGCCCGGCACCGCAGTGGGTGGAGAGCAGGCACTCGACGCAGTCACCGCCGAACTCGTAAGGCTTCGCAACGTCCTGACAGTTCGCGGACTGGCAGGTGTTCTCCGGCCCGCAGGTGCCCGCACCGCAGTGAGAATCCTCGACACATTCGACGCAGACGCCGTCCTTGGGGAACGGAGTCTCAGCCGGGCATTGCTCGCCGCCG
>CAZNWW010000799.1:714-2174 GCA_964576155.1 uncultured Myxococcales bacterium
AGACGCAGAGGTGCATGGGGATGGTGTTCACCTGCTCGCAGGTGCCGTTGGCGGGGCAGACTCCGTCCGCACAAGCCGGCGCGCAGTAGTGGCCGTTGAGGTAGCAGCGGAACCCGTCCGCGCAGTCCCAGTCCTGCTGACAGCTGCCGCACTCTCCCACGGGCTCCACGCAGATCCCGGTATCCTGGTTACAGACCTGACCCTCAGGGCAGCCGCCCTGCAGGCACTCGGGCTCGCACTTGAACTTCATGGGGATGCACTGCTTGCCCTCGTTGCCGAGCTGGTAGCACAACCAGCCGGTGGCGCATTCGTCGGTGTTCTGACAATCCGCGAAGCAGAAGGTCCCGCCGCCGATGGGGTGGCAGTGGGTGCCCGCGTCGCAGTCCGCGTCCGAACCGCATTCTTTACAGCTGCCCTCGCCCGTGGGCGGGACAGTGTCGGGCCCGGGCCCGACGATGTCGTCTCCACCTACGACGTCCCCTGTCACGACGTCCGCGTCGCCACCGCCCAGGACGCATTGCTTGTACTCGTTGCAGACGTAGCCGTCCTCGCAGTCAGAGTCCTGAGTGCACATGATGGGGGTGCAGTACTTCTGGTTCGGATCGTCCGGGTTCACCCCTTCGGGCGCACAGTATGCATTGTAATCGGCGCAATCCTCTGCCGCTGAACACTCCAACGCCTTACAGGCCCCGTCCATGCAGATCTTGCCCTGGCTGCACTCGGTGGTCTCAGTGCAGCTGCCACCGGTCGTGCTGCTGTCACAACCCATACTCATCAATGCCAGGATCATCACTGCGCCAACCGCAAGACCTAACCACTTCATATTCCCTCCTCGTCGAAGCCAGATTCGTTCCGCCATATCATACTCTTCGATTGTCGGTTTACAAGCGCGTCTGCGCCCCGTATCTTCTTGTGTCAAGGTCGCGCGTTACGCCCACGCGGGAGGTATCACGGTGTTCAGAGGCCCCGCACGATCAATAATCTTCGCACTCACGCTCCTCTCGGCGCTCGGATGCACAGACAGCGGCGTGAAACCGAGGCCGGGGCTTTGGGTCGGCGACCGGATCAACTTTACTTTCACCAACGACACCCTCACGAAGATCGCGGTGCGCAAGGTCTCCTGCAACGGCGCCGGGGGCTGCTACGCTGCAGCGGACGGTGCTTACTATCACCTTACCGTCCCGGTGACCAACGGTACCTTCGGGTTCTCTGCGGAGACGGCCCAGGGCGGAATCATCAACTTCGAGGGCAGCTTCCAGTCCTCGATCTACGCGTCGGGAACCTACAAGTTCCACTCCGGATGCTGCGACGTTCAGTACGGCGAGTGGCACGCTGAGCTCGACGAGCCCCTGGACAAGCCGGACGTCGTGAGCCCGGACTGGATCGATCCCGGCGACGGCGTGAGTCCCTACGACACCTTGATCCCCGGCGACGCATCTGAATCGCAAATACGGGCCTTC
>CAZNWW010000800.1:0-2174 GCA_964576155.1 uncultured Myxococcales bacterium
TGTGGCGGCACCGGGACGCTGACCTGCGTCGATGGAAACCCGTGCACCGATGACTCCTGTGACCCGGATGTCGGGTGCGAGTTCACGGACAACGCGGACGGTTGCGACGACGGGAACGCATGCACCACCGTGGACACCTGCGAGGCCGGCCAGTGCAACGGGTACGTCGCACCGGACTGCGACGACTCGGACGTCTGCACCACGGATTCCTGTGATCCCGTGGAAGGCTGTGTCCATGTCCACAACACCGCGCCTTGCGACGACGAGGATGCGTGTACCACGGTGGATCTTTGCGCGAGCGGAATCTGCGTGGGCTCGAGCCTGATGACCTGTGACGACGGCGATCCCTGCACCACGAACAGCTGTGATCCGGACACGGGCTGCGCGTACCCGACGATCTACCCGTGCTGCGGCAACCTCGTGGTGGAGGCACCGGAGGAATGCGACGACGGCAACCAGTCCGGCGGCGACGGATGTAACTCAAACTGCAAGGTGGAGAACTCGGATTGCAGCAACGGCGCATCCTTGGAGAGTACAGCCCCCGGCGGAGACATGGTGGCCTGTTACAAGAGCTCCACCTGCGAGCAGGACTACGAGACCCTCTGCCCTCCGGGCTGGCTCCTCTGCAGCCAGAAGCAATATACGGCGCGGAACAATGGCTGGAGCTACTCCACAGGAGGCAAGATGGGCCTCGGTGCCATCCGTTGTCGGAACAACAGCGGCGCGGGCCACTACACGGTCCATACCGGGAATCTCGGGCAGGATGAGTCGGACAACTGCCATTATGGCTCGTCTCGCCCGAGCTGTACGTCAGGCTATGGGTGCAACGAGAAGGGGAACCTCGCTGTCTGCTGCGAGATGAACTCGTCTTGCGGGAACGGAGTGGTGGATCATCCCGAGGAAGAATGTGACGACGGCAACTCCAGCAACGCCGACTCCTGCCTCAACAACTGCATGACGCGGAAGGGCGGGGGCTGCTACTAGGAGGGGCATGGACCTCAGGGTTCCTTGCGCTGGACGGGGCGTGGTGGCCGCTGGTGGGCCGGGAGTCATTCCGGGCTGGTCGACGCCCGAGAGGGCGACTCCCATCCCGGAACCGCTTTGCTTGCCCCCCGACCTCACCACCAGACCCCCACGCCCTCGCCCAGCGCGGCGTCACCCTTCGGCCCATCCCACGAGATTGCAAAAAAGAAAACCAATCCGAGCCGAGAGCTTGCCGACCGTCTTGGATGCCTGGAGCGAAGGGTGAGGCAGTCAGCGGCGTAACCGAGGCCTGGACGTCCGCAGGAGCCGCTGGCAACGAACCCTGAGATTCAGGCATAAGAAGTCTTTGCATTCTGAGAAATGGCAGGTTACAGTTCCGCCGTTCGTGATCGGGTACTTTGAGTTGGATCCAATTATGGGTCGCCTCAATCGTCCCCGGAGAGACCACGACGGATGTACGATCGGCGTGCGACGGACCGAGCCGTGCATGTGCAGCTACCGTCGCTAACTGGAGCAGAGAGAAGAGAAATGGACGACAGCAACAAGATTTTCGTGGGTGGGCTGGCCTGGGCGACTGATGACCATGGCCTCAAAGCAGCATTCGAGAGCTTCGGCACCGTGACCGAGGCCAAAGTGATCACTGATCGCATGACCGGGCGCTCCCGGGGCTTCGGCTTCGTGACGTTCGACAGCGCCGACGCGGCGACTGAGGCGCTGACCTTTGATGGTCAGATGCTCGACGGACGCACCGTGCGCGTCGACAAGGCCAACCGGCGGGCCGACCGCTAGGCGATCCCCAGGGTCGCGTCAAAAACGGACCAGGAGGACATCTACCGGAGAGGAGGTACATCATGGGTCGGCGTAACGCCTTCACGTTCGCCAAGCGCCAGCGCGAGCTGGAGAAGAAGAAGAAGAAGGAGGCTAAACGTGAGGCCCGCCGCCAGCGGAAAGAGGGAGACGAAGTCGAACTCGATGCTGATGGTCAACCTCTCGACCCTGATGTAGTTCTTCCCGAGGCTGAGGCCGAGGTGTCCTCCGAATCCGCCGATCCCGTTCAGGAGTCCGACGACTGAGCGCCTCGAGGCCGTCCGGCCTCGATGTTAAACACAGTTCTACTTTCCCCATTGCGTCAAATCCGCGACTACCTCGCAGTCCACGAATCGTGCGCCTGCGGGATTCTTGAACGGAGA
>CAZNWW010000801.1:0-2167 GCA_964576155.1 uncultured Myxococcales bacterium
GGCCGGGGCTTTCTCGATGGGCAGGCTCGGCAGACTCGGCAAGCTCCTCCTCCGCTAATAGATCTTGATCGTCGAACGCGAGCGAGCCGAGTCCAGCGTCGGGGGAGTCGATGGCAGCTGCTTGTGGGGATACCTCACGGTCTGACCCCTTTTGTTCACGTTCGATCGGGAACCCGTAGAAATCGTCTCAGGACCGCGACGCCCAGGATCCCGAACAGTATCAAGGGAAAGATGCCTGATCCCCCGGCGGCGTTGCAGCCCGCCCCGCCGGTGGTCTTCGACGCCGGCCCTTCTTCACCGGAACGTCCGTCGGCCCGGGAGATTCCGCAGCAGTACTCCCCGGTCTCGGGAGAGGGCTCGACCGTCTCCGGCGGGTCGCCCAGCCAGATATGATCCCGGGCGTTGGGGGATCGAGCGGCCTCACCTTCGGAGCGCGCAGGGAGGTACCGCAGCAGCCAATATGCGGCGAGGAGGTCCCCACCGGGCATCAGGCCACCGCCCCCGCCGCCGTTGACCTGGAAGGGGTTGGAGCGGGCGTTGAAGTTGGACGTCGGCCGGATGGACGGGTCCAGGGCCTCCGTGGCGACGGGGTCGTTCCCCCAGCTGGTCATGCTCGCCAGGGTGAGCTGCGTCTCACCGTCCACAGCCAGGCAGGTCCCCGCCGCCAGCTCGTCCTCGTCGCAGTTTATCCGCGCCTCACCGACGTAGGGCCCCAGGGGAAAGGCCTTGAGCAGGGCGGCGGTCTGAGCTACCCGGTCGGGGTCGGTGCCCGTGGTGGTCATAGCCTCATAGAAGGCGTGGAAGTAGGGCTGCTTGAGGAAGCGGACCGACTCCGATTTCCCCTCGAAGTCCCACCAGCGGTTCTCCACGTAGCCGCGCATGCGCTCGAGGACGGTGGGATCCTTCTCGTAGAAGACGTTCAGGAAGAGGGCGATGGACACCATGTTCACGTTGCTGTGGTTGGTGTTCGTCCCGGCGAAGACGTAGTCCAGCGCGAGGCCGATGTCCGAATCCACGGGCACCATCTCCAGGTACCCGCGGTTCTGGAGCAGCACATCGTACAGGAAGGCCTCCGCCTCCGGGTCCCCGCTGACGTGGTAGAGGCCCTTCACGATGCCCAGGCCCATGATGAGGTTGAAGACGTTGTAGATGGGGGAATCCGGGGGCATGTAGACGCCCTCGATGGAGAGCGGGTGAAGATCGTGATGCTTACTGGGCCGCCCGTCTGCGTCCATGATCACGAGATCATAGTCGCGGGTGGTCCCGTCGAAGGACTGGAAGGGGTACGCGACGCGGAAGCCAGCGCCGATGGCCCGAGCTACCTCCTGGAGGCGTTCGACGAGGGTCGCATCGATGTCCGGATCCCCGGCGGCGGCGTCGTAGAGCGCGGCCATGGTCGCGACCCAGCCGACGAGCTGGTCCTTGGAGCAGGAATCCACCCAGTACCACAGGCCCTGGGGCAGGATACCGCCAGAGTTGTCCGCCCGATTGGTGCCGTTGGTCTTCTCCTCCTCGTAGGGCTCACCGTCCTCACCGAAGAGGGGAACGAGTTCGGGGACGCCGTGGGGCAGAGGGGGCTCCTCCGGGTCCTCGGAGTGCATGAGCATCGCGCCCCGGGCGATGCCCTGGGGGATGCCGGTGATGACGTGGATCACCCACATGTACTCGAGAAGCCGCACCACATCCGCCCGCGCAAGCGCCAGGAGTTCCTCGGGGGCGCCCTCGGCCTTGAGGGCCATGTACTTGAAGGCCGTGGCCAGGGCGGCCCCGCCCCCGCGCAGGCCGATCCCCGACGGGCCCTCGTAGTTCGAGAAGAGCTCATAGGGGTGCTTGCCCGTGACCGCCTCGACGTCGTCGCTGACGTTCTGACCCAGGAAGTCCTGTATCGCCTGCAGGGCGGCGGCGTCCACGTACCCCCCCGTGAGACCGACCCCGAAAGGACGGGCGTGGAGGCGGTGGAATACCCGGTCCTGCGCCAGCATGTGTGCGTCCAGGTCCGGATCCCCGCCGACGGGGAACACGGCCTCGGCGCGGGCACCTCCCACCGTCAACAGGAGGAACGGAAACACCAGGGCAGCGCATCGTTGAAGTCGGGTGATGGACATGGCGTATTCTCGTGGATAGGAAGCTTCATCCGTGTTTTACCCCTCCAGGCAGAGTATCGGGA
>CAZNWW010000802.1:0-2162 GCA_964576155.1 uncultured Myxococcales bacterium
CGTCGGCTCCGGGGCCCTGACCTGCAACGACGGGGACATCTGCACCTCGGACTCCTGTAACCCGGCCTCGGGTTGCGCGTACGCGACGATCTACCCATGCTGCGGTAACAACGTGACCGAGGGCGGAGAGGAGTGCGACGACGGCAACCAGACCAACGGGGACGGGTGCTCGTCCACCTGCCAGGACGAGGGGATCTGGTTCCCTCCGCCGGTGGGGTACGAGGAGAGCAGCAACGGGGGCACGTGGCGGGTCTGTCGCGCGGACTCGAGCACTGCGTGGATCTCAGGGAAGGACAGCGGGACCTGGAACGCGGTCGCCATCTGCCAATCCCTCGGGTACACCAACGTGAACGCGTACGGCGGTACCTGCGGCACGGTCTGCGGCTACTGCGGATCCGGCAACGAGACCTACGACAACAACGGCGCCAGCTGCGGCTGGCCGCCGAACCTCTGCTACACGGTCCATTGGCGCTGCTACAAATAGACCACGAGGTCGAAGGCTGACCAGGCCACGCCATTCAGGTAGAGTATCCCATTGGAGGTACGCCATGCGTTGGAATTGCCGTCTCGTCCTCTTCGCGCTTCTGGTCCTGTTTCCTGCCTGCAACGGTGGAGACCTGGCAGTCAATCCGAGCCCTGACCAGAAAGCGCCGGATGGTGTCGTAGCTGACGGTGCAGGCGAGATCGTCATCGCCGACGTGCCGCTCCCCGACGTAATCCCGGACATGGTGGCGGACACGCCGGTGGACCCGGACGTATGGGAAGTGGTCCCAGCGTGCGAAGTCGGTGATGGGTGCTTCGGTGACCTGTAGCTCCCCATTATTGGATTGGGGCCTCTCCGGGGTAATTCAAGGTGCCTGAGGACGTCTCCATCGGCCTCGACACGGACCAAATTCCGACCATCACCTTCGTTGACCATCGAGACAGTTACTGCTGAAACGGGTTTCACGCAGACCTGTCCACCGCCCCGGTGAGCAGGAGCATCCTATTTCGCAGATTTGGTTTCCCCGTTTCAGGCTGCTTGTCGCCACTCGTACCGACGGTGCACACCGCCGACTCGGGGCAGAGCGACGACCTCAGCGTCGCCCGGAGGTCGTGGTTGGATGGGCCGATGCTCAGGGCTATCTCCGTCGAGTGTGAGGTGACACCTGTCCTCGTTGTAGTAGGAGACGTACCCTGCAATCAGCCTGCGAGTGTGGGCTTCGTTCAACACGATTACATGGTCGAGGAGCTCTGTCCGGAGGCTGCGTACCCAACGCTCGGCGATTCCGTTCTGCCATGGAGCTCGGAATGAGATTCGGACGGGTTTGATGCCAGCCCCTTTGAGCCAATCTGCCACTGCCGCTCCGAATTTCGAGTCCCGGTCGTGGATGACGTACCTGGCGCACGTGATAGAAGAGAACGTCTCCCGGAGCTGCTGTATAACCCACTCCATCGTGGGATGCTCAGTGACGTTGAAGTGCAGGATTCGTCGGCGATGGTGATGGATCACGAAGAAGCAGTAGAGAACCTTGAAGGTCGCTGTGGGGACGGTGCAGAAGTCCATCGCGGCAATCTCGGGCATGTGGTTCCGGAGGAAGGCTTTCCACAGTTCAGCCTTGGCTGGATCCGTAGGTCTGGTAGGACGATACCGTTCCACTGTGGTAACGGACACAACGAATCCCAGCTTCAGGAGCTCGGACTGAAGTCTGGGCACTCCCCAAGATGGATTCTCCGAGGCAATCCTTCGGATGAGCTTGCGTAGCTCCACCGAGATGCGGGGTCTTCCCGGCCGGCCTCGAGAGATCTTCCGCCAGTGATTCTTGAATCGCTCTCGATGCCAGCGCACGACAGTGTCGGGCTTGACGATGATGAGGCTGTCCACCCATCCCGCCCATGTCTCCTTGAGTACGGCCCAGAAGGTTCGCCCCGCCCTCGAGGAGTTGGACCGAGGCTTCTCTCGCTTCAACACAGCGAGCTGCTGGCGAAGTGCTAGGTTCTCGAGGACGAGATTCTCCCGATCAGTGAACAGGGTGCGGAGCAGTGAGATTGTCATCCCCATGAGGCGCACCAGAACCGTCCTGGACATCGGAATCCTCCTGAAAATGTAGCCGGAGACTACCAGAAGGGCAGGAACGTCTCATCCAGCATTGGCGGGGCGATCGAATATTGGGGAGGTACAG
>CAZNWW010000803.1:0-2162 GCA_964576155.1 uncultured Myxococcales bacterium
TTCTCTCTATAGGTACTGGCTACATCCTGATTTTGCTCAGGGGAACTTCAGTTTAACCAGCGTAGCCAGCGTAGCCAGCGTAGCCAGCGTTCGAAGATCAAGGAATCTAAGGATGTTGGCGTGTTACATGCACGCGTAAAGACCTTCACACGGTGGAAGTCACCCTGCATTGCCTCCCCTGTGGGAGGGGCGTCCTGCCCCGATTCCCCTCCTCGTGGGAGGCCCCGTCATCCCGAGCGACCGCGAGGAAGCCGAGATTGGTATGAGCAATCCTGACAACACAGTAGAGAAAGCCTCGGGTGGCAGATCCCGATCCCCGTTCCTCTATGTCTGGTGGTATCCTCTACGCTGAGAGGTATCACATGGACAAATCAGTAATCCGGCTCTGCCGGATGGCGCTGCTTCTCATGACAGCATGTGGGGGCAGTGGCCCAGGTTCTTCGATAGATGTTTTCCCGGAAACAGCTGTTCTTCCGGACAGGCTGGCTGCTGACGTACAAGTTCAGGATACGAGTTCCGATCCGCTGGACCTGGTGTTTGACTCGAAGAGGATGGACACGATTCCAGTGGATCAGCAGACCGTCAGTCTCCCCGACACCCTCCCGGAGACCGTGTTTGAAGACATTCCCCCCGCGTGCCCGCACCCTGTCCGGCAGGTCATCACGCAGATCGGTGAGGCCGAGGTCTGCGGCTCGGTGGGTGGTCTCAGCAAGCCGAGCATCGCGCTGGATTCTCTTACCCAACCCCATGTTGTGGCTGACAAAGACCTGCCCGATGTCTATATCTACCATCGCATCAACGGTGCCTGGTCCGAGGCCCTTTTCGCTACCGCGTCCCAGTACCAGACCGCCAGGGTGCACCTGCCGCACATCGAGATTGATCCCTTGGGCGGAGAACCGCAGGGACGGGGTAAGCTGAATTGCGCATGAGCCCATGACGAACGGGGCCCCTGTCTCAGCCAGACTCACTGGCGGTCGTAGACGTACTCGAGCGCGAAGAGCCGATTCGCCAACCTGGTTGACTCATTTCCTCGAATCCTGTCGAATCAACGAGATGACCACGACCTGAGCGAAGGTGACATGAGACAGTGGACGATGATCTTGGCGCTGCTCCTGTTGGGCTGCGGGGGAGGGGAGTCGGGGCTGAAAGCCCCTCCCACAGGGGACGTAAGAGGGGAATCGGGGCGGGACGCCCCTCCCACAGGGGACAGGGACACTACGACGCCGACGGACCCGGCCCTGGGACATCCCCACGACGGCCGGCTCCATGCGGCCGCTGCCTCCATGGTGATTACACCCAACGAGGACAATCATCCCTGCCCCCTCTACATGGGCGGCACTGGTATGAACCGCATCTCCGAAGGGATCCACGACGACCTCGAGGCGCGAATCCTCGTGCTGGCCCTGGACGACGTCCACGCAGTGGTGGTGTCCATGGACCTGGTCGGCCTGGAGGCACCGGACACGATCCGGATGCAGGAACGGATGACTGCGCTCGGATTGGAGCCTGCGCATCTCGTGGTCTCGTGCACCCACACCCACACCGGGCCCGACACCATCGGCGTCTGGGGGCCTGAAGACGGCGTCACCGGCCGCTGCCCCGCGTACCATGACTTCCTCGCAGACGCGCTGGGGCAGGCCGTCGCCGGCCTCAAGGGCAGCCTGCAGCCGGTTACCGTCGCCGCAGGGGAGGTCACCGTGAACGAGCCCCTCTCCAACGAACCCTCCCTCCTCGCTGACAGCCGACAACCCATGGTGCGCAACAACCGGATCACCGCTGCGCGCCTGGCCACCCCGGACGACGAAACCGTGGCGACCCTGGTGAACTGGCACATCCACCCCGAGGCCATGATCGAGCACGACGTGTTCAGCGCTGACTTCCCCCGCTGGACCCGACGCGCCCTGGAGGAGACCTGGGGCGGCACCGCTATCTACTTGAGCGGCACGGTGGGCGGTCTCATGACCCCCATCGACGTCACGAGCCGGCGCTTTACCGAGAACGGCCAGCCGGTGCTCGGGACCAACGGGATCCCGGAATTGGTCACCGGCGGCGGCGAGGAGCAGGCCTGGAGCTTCGGGTACATCGTCGCGGAGTACGCGACAGCGGCCCTCGAGGGGGCCCCCGCCGTGGACGCGGGCTTCACCATGGACGTGTCCCGCATC
>CAZNWW010000804.1:0-2155 GCA_964576155.1 uncultured Myxococcales bacterium
CGGTGCACGCCAATCACCTTGCGCAATCCTCCCCTCGAGGAGGAGCTTCCCGGTCCCTTCGGTGCCGTCCTGATCCGAGAAAACGTCTTCGTCGCCAGTCGATCTCCTGACCGGCCGCACTCCATCTACGACGCCGGTGCCGAGGGCGATTGGTACCTCCCGGCCATGGAGCACGTCTCCATCGAGGACAACTGCTTCGAGAAGACGCAGGACCTGACGGACATAGCGGATCACGTCGCCCCCGGGGGAACGAAGGGAGGAAACCGGGTGGGTCATATGGTCCTGACGGACACCTACCAGGTCGAGCAGCAGCCCGCCTGCGTTGGACGGGGCGCGTCCCCCAAGTCGTGGCTCGACGCGGCCCGGGATCCCGAATGACCTCGGGACGAGGGGTCGCCTTCCAGGAAGGTTGGATGACTACCACTGTCAGCGTGCGCAGGCCTCCGCGGCGAGGACCACGGGGCGCCACGCCGATGGAAAATAACACCTGAAACACCGGCAATCCTGTCCGGATAATGGACATTGAGAAACCGGAAACGACAGCGTTGATTTGGAACGGACACTCTCTGAGAGGTATCCAGGCATGTCCCTTGAGCGAGACAACTACAGATGCGACGGTGCGACGATCGAGATGAAATCACGTAACGCCGGGCATCGGAGCCGTGTATCAGGCATCGGTAACGCTACGGGATTCCTGCTGGTCCTGGTGATATCGGCCCTTCGGTGCTCCGGAGGATCCGAACCGGTCAACGTCGACCTGATCCAGGAAGACGTCTACCAGGAGATGCCGGTTCCATTGCACGTGCACCACGACGAGCTGTCCCCTGGGCTGCTGCCGGGACAACGACTGCAAGCCGGGGAACCTCGCGGACGAATGCGGAACGGGCGGGCTGGATTGCGTGGACTGTGTGCCTGACTCCCTGGAATGCTCCAATCAGCAATGCAAATGCACCGTGACCTCCTGCGTGGCCGGTTGCTGCCAGGGGAACCAATGCAAGCCGGGCACCGCGAACAACGAATGCGGTATCAACGGAAAGATCTGCCAGGACTGCACCGTGCAGGACTTGCTCTGCAAGGTTCACATCTGCATGCCCGAGCAGTGCGGCCCGGATAGCTGCGCCGGCTGCTGCTCCGGGTTGGGGGCGTGTCTCCCCGGGGATTCCCACGACGCCTGTGGGATCGGCGGCGATTGGTGCCTCGGCTGCGACGAGGACGAAGAGTGCGTCCTCGGTCAGTGCAAATGTACATCCGCGAGCTGCCCTGGCGGATGTTGCGCCGGAGACGAGTGTAAGACCCCGGGGGATCTCAACATATTCTGCGGCGACAACGGGGAGGCCTGTGACGATTGCCTCGAGAACTATGATCCGCCCCGCGAGTGCGTGGACGGGGTCTGCGTCGGCTGCGTCCCGGATTGCCAGGACAAGGCCTGCGGCCCCGACGGCTGTGGTGCCCAATGTCTACCGGGTTGTGACGCGGGGTGGGCTTGCGACTCGGGGACCTGCACCCCCACGAACTGCTGCGAAAACAAGGGCACACCCGGATGCAACGACCCGGAATGCAACGGCCTCGTCTGCGCGTATGATCCGTACTGTTGCGACACGGAATGGGACGGCTTCTGTGTGGACGAAGCGAGCCAGATCTGTGTGGTCTGCGGGGGGACTTGCGACACGGAATGCGAGAACATTGAGTGCGGCCACGGTATGTGCGGGGGACTATGCGGTGAATGCCCCGATGGAAAGGCATGTATCGGGACGGCATGCCAAGACAGCCCCTCGAGCTGTTGCGGTTGGAAGCTCGCCCCGGGCTGCCCTGACGACCCGGATTGCGATGACTATGTCTGCGGAGCGTATCCGGATTGCTGCATTTCAGAATGGTCTGTGGACTGCGGCTTCCTCGCCCTCAACATGTGCGGTCTCTGTAGCGGATCCTGAGTCGGTGGCTCATAGGGACGGCCGAATCCCACGCCGAACTCTCGATCGTTGGGCCCTGAGCCACCTCAAAGGACCTGCTCCGACAGGCACGGCTGGTCGCAGTCGAGGAGAACTCATCGCTGAGTCGCCTGTTGGCGGATGCGCTGCGGGACATCGTCCGCAAGCACAGTAGTTACCGGGATCTCTACGACTGAGCGCTGCTTCCTTGACACCAACGTCCTCGT
>CAZNWW010000805.1:0-2146 GCA_964576155.1 uncultured Myxococcales bacterium
AGCCTGCCCGACTGTTGACACCTCTGGAGGTTCCACCAGCACCACCGGCCCCCCCGTGCTGCGAGATATCTCCTGCGCAAGTCGTCCTAGCGTGGCATTCGAGAAGATCTGAATCTCGGACTGCTTGTCGGTGGCTGTGGCGGTGAGGTTCATCCAACGCGCAGGATTCACTGGAGCCTTCGCCTTCGCCGGAGCATCCGCCGGAGCCTCTTTCGCCTTCGCCTTCGCCAAAGCCTCTTTCGCCTCTTTCGCCTTCGCCTTCGCAACAGCGTTCTCAGATGCAGCCCTCGCTTCCGCTTGAGCACTCCTTAGGGAGTAGGAGTACACCGTTGGTGGAGCCGCCATCGTTGGTGGAGCCGCCATCAGTGGTGGAAAAGCCCCTAGGGACTGCGTTGGTGGAGCCGCCTTCGTTGATGGAGCCGCCATCGTTGGTGGAGCCGTCGTTGGTGGAGCCGCCATTGGTGGAGCCGCCATTGGTGGAGCCGCTGTGGACTTCGCTGATGGAGGGGCAACCGCTGGCCACTCTGGCTCCCCGGTCGCAGGCGCTGCACCCAGGGCCGGAAACTCAGAATTGTTGTGGAGGTCGTAGCCTCCGTGCATCCGCCTGAGCACGTCCTGTAGCTGCACAACGACCGAATTCCCGTCGGGGATGTCGTTGGCCACCCGGATCCTCAGCATCGCGGCGTCGAGGAGCAGGGACGGCTTATGCTGCCTGCGGATGATGGTCTCGACATTCTGAGCGAGCGAACCGTCCAGTATCGAGAGCTTGATGTTGTTCTCAAAGATGGAGATGGCCTCCTGCAGGTCGAGGACGGGCTTGAGCTCCTTGATGCAGCTGTCCCAAGCGGGGTTCGTATACATCGTGTACTCTTTCCCGCCCTCCTTATAGATGTGCATTATTTTAAAGCCATCCACGCTCATCACCTTGCCCTTCTTCTTCTCGCCCTTCGCGTTGACCCATGTGACCCAGTAGCCGATGAGGCAAGAGTGGTCCACAGGGGGAGGCTTCGTGACAGCCTCGGCCGCCTTGAAGGCATTCACGAGCGAGCCCGCTGGGTTACCATTGGCGATGTGAGTCGCCTTGTTGTTCACCTTCTGGGACGGCCCCATTCGCTCGACATAGATGGGCTCGACGATGTGCGAGGGGGGGGCCAGTCCAGGCGGGACAGCCGCGAGGATGGCGGCGTTGGTCACGTTCTCCGGGTCGTATTGCACACGGGAGCGTTCGACCTCCCCGACGTGGCGCATGAAGTCCTGGAGCACACAGAGGCTGATGTTGCCGCATCGCTGGACATTCGCGACAACATAATCCACGAGCCTCCTCGTCGCATCATCGATCTGCGCCTTGGTGAGCTCGCGCTTGAGAGCGGAGCGGCAGTCGCGCACCGGATGCGCGTCGATGTCAGGGACGTCGATCTCGCTGGAGAGAAAGAATGCAGCCTGGATCAAGGCCTGCCGCATGTCACCCCTGGCGTTGTTGGCGATAGACCGCGCCCGCTCGACTGAGGAGCCCTCGACCGCCAAGATGAGCTGCGTGATCTGGTCCCGCGCGGGCATGGATGATCGCAGCACGGGCACCGACTTCGTCCACTTCCAGAAGGACCAATCGTTATCGCAGTTCATCATCGTCTCAACGACGAAGGTATTCTGGCGGATCGTCTCGAGGATCCTCAGGGCATCCGGCTCCATTCCGGCCGTGTTTGTGAGGCAGAGGATGACCTTGCCACCGAGAGAAGGATTCGAGAGTCGAGAAGCAAGTCGCTGGACGGAATCGACCGACCTCGTTTGCAAGTGGAGCGGGTCGCAGAGGTCCACCTCGACGAAGGGTCTGCGTAGCGAGGCTGCGGCAGCCTTCAATGTCGCCTTTTTTCCGGTGCCCGACGTTCCCGTGATGACGGCAAAGCTCTTGTCCTGGTCCACCAACTTCAGGATCTCGTTGTAGAGCGCCTCATTCCCGAGCATGCACGGTGGAAGCAACTCCGTCGGGTCATAGGAGAAAAGCCTGCCCATTATAATCATAGGAGCCTGTATAGCTTGCCTATGGGGGTTTTACGATATTTCGTATACTTTTTATATTCGGCCCGACCAAAAAGTTCTCGCTTTGAACGCGCACCGTGAGGTTTGGAGAGGTTTGGAGAGGTTTGGA
>CAZNWW010000806.1:0-2138 GCA_964576155.1 uncultured Myxococcales bacterium
CTGCCGCACCGTGGCTCCAGGTCCTCCTGCGCACCATGCGCGCGCCCTCCACCGTGATGAACATGAAGGACCTCGTCTCCCGTCGGGGCCGGGAGCCCACGAACATTAACGTGATTGCGGTGAGCCCGTCGGACCCTCGTCGGGCCCTGGCCGCCACCGCTATGGGGGTCTTCGAGACCACGGACGCGGGGGTTTCCTGGCAGCTCCTCTATGCGGGCTCCAACGCCGGGGAGCGCTGGGCCAACTGGATCGAGCACGACCCGTTCCACCCCGACCACGTCCTCCTGGCGACGGGGAAGGGCCTCCTGGAGTCCAACGACGGCGGGGAGCGCTTCGACCTGATCCTCGGGACCCAGCTCTCCGGCGAGTGGGTCCGGAGCATCCACTTCGACCCCGTGCGGGAAGGCCGGATCTTCGCCGGCACCAACGGCGGCGCGTTCGAGTCCGTGGACGGGGGTGACTCCTGGCGATGGATCTTCTTCGAAACCCTGAATGAGTCCAACCGGGTGGCCTTCGTCAAGAGCCACCCCCAGGACGAGAACGTCATCTACCTGGCCACCCACGACGGCATCTACAAGACCAGTGACAGCGGGAAGAGCTGGCGGCGCGCAGGCGGGCTCCTCTTCACCGCGGAGGCGATGTCCGCGCTGCACGTGGATCCCACAGACGGGGACCACCTCTTCACCGCCACCTTGCGGGCCGCGTGGGAGAGCTTCGACGGCGGCGACACCTGGTCCGTGGTCTACATCAACGACTCGGACTGGTGGGTCCGGGGAATCTTCGGCGATCCCACCGACGAGCGGGCCTTCTGGCTGGTCACCACTGCAGAGCTCCTCCGCATGGCCCCCCGGCGGAGCGACGCTGGGGACTCCCTCGCGGCGGAGCTGATCCGCCGGTACCGCGCCGCCATCGCGGCCACGCCCGAGCCGCCACTGACCGAGGTCATGGACACGGCTTTCCGGATCTTCGGGGTCCGCACCGGGGACCGGATCCACTACCGCCGGAAGGCGGCCATCAGCCGCCTTATCCCCTTCGTGTCCATTGAGGCGGGCTATCAGACCCCCTCGGCCCGGTCCTGGATGAACATCGTGCCATGGTCCCAAAACCCGGGCTTCATGCTGGCCAACATCTTTGAGGAGCAGTTGAAAAAGGACTTCTATTGGGGCCTTGTCGTCCTGTACTGGACCCTGCCCACAGCCATCTTCGACAGGGAAGAAGCGCCCTTTGGCCGCATGTTCGGACAAAGCAACGTGATCTACCTCAACCTCCGCAACGAGATACAGCGCTTCTACGCGGAGCGGGTGCGGCTCCGGATCAAGCTCCTGGATCCGACCCTCACCGATCCCGCGAAGCAAATTGCCCTATCCCTGCGGTACGAGGAGCTGACCCAGTACCTGAACGCCTACACCGACGGCCTGTTCCAGGAGGAGCTGGACCGTCTCCAGAAGGGAGTGTCGCCATGACCTCACATTGACCGCCTGGGCCGCGCCGGCCAGCGCCCAGGTTGACACCGCCGCGCAGGCGAAGCTCAAGGCCCTGGATGGGGAGCCCACCTGCCAGGAGGTCCAGGAGAAGGCCCTCAAGTACTTCAACATCTCCGGCCGCCAGGTGGACTCTCTGCGCTCTCGCGCAAAGGCCAAGGCGGTCCTGCCGGTTCTGGAGGTCTCTGGAGGATACACAGATTCGAACATCGACGAGGTGACCAGCAATGAGATGGATTTCCCTTCGAATCTCAACGGTCCCTGGCTCATCAAGGGGGCCGCGGGCAACGCGTGGGACATCCGCGGCAAGGCCACCTGGGACCTCCCCCGCCTGGTCTTCAACTCCGAGGTCCTTGACGTAGCGTCCCTCGCGGGCCTCATGCAGGGGGTCCTCAAGGAGGCCACCCGCCTCTACTACATGCGCCGCCGCCTCCAGGTAGATCTCATCCTGACCCCACCATCAGACCCTGCCACCCTGATCTCCAAGCAGATGCGCCTGGACGAACTCACCTCCCTCATCGACGCTATCACCGGCGGTTGGTTCTCGAAGGAGCTGGCGAGGCGGCGAGCAGCAGTGGGGGATGATATCTTTTAGTCTCTGCACGGGGTCTTGCCCCCCCCCCCCCACCGGGCCCACCCCCCCCACAGGGGGGGGGG
>CAZNWW010000807.1:0-2137 GCA_964576155.1 uncultured Myxococcales bacterium
GGGCCCGTGGCCGTCAGGAGGAAGCTCGCCCCGGTGAAGGCCCCCACCCAGTCGCCCTTGTTCTCGAGGGTCACGCCGTTGATCCCGTCTATCGGCGGATCCGTGGTCAGCGTGACGTTCGCTACGCCCGCCTGAATCCGCCAGAGATCCATATCCCCGTCCCCCCGGGGCGCGGCCTTGACGCAGAGGTAGGTGCTGGCCCAGGTCTCCAAGGGGAAGAGCTGCTCCTCCAGATGCTCCGCGCAACAGCAGTCCAGGCCCTCCGCCTGGACCACGGCCTCCTCGTGACCCGAGAAGACCGAGAGCTTCTTGTCCCCGATGACGTGGGACCCGCTCAAGTCCAGATCCCCGAAGAGCTGACTGCTGTCGGCCTGGAGGTTGAGGACCTGACCCTGCTGGAGGACGTACTCGTGGTAGACGCCTTGCTGGAGGATCGCGCCTGGGACGTTGGGAGAGTTCGCATCGCCGGTCAGGCGCACTGCCACGTTGGTCTCTCCTTCCTCCACCGCGAGGACCGTGAAGTACCCGTGCTGGCCCACAAGGGGCGTCGTCGGGTAAGTCAGGATCAGGTACTCCTTGCCCAGCATCTCCGCGGGGATCAGCAGAGACGAGTCGTCAGAGTACGCTGCCTGGAAGTCCAGGGGGTTGAACTGGTAGGCCACCACGGGGCGGTTGGAGTTCACCCGCACGGAGCGATCAGTGATGGTGGAGCCGTCGATGTCCATGCGAGGCATCTCGATGACCTGAACCGCGCCCGGCTCGACCGTAGTCTGCAAGAGATTGAAGGGCACGTCCGAGGCGAAGGACGTGAAGGTGATGGTCGCCGTATCGCTCCCTGGGTTGCCCAGGATGATCCCGTGAAGGGCCTCGTCGGGAGGCGTGCCTGAAAAGGGATCGTGGAAGTTGTCCAGATCCAGGGTCCAATACTCGCAGCCGATGTACGAGTTGTTCCACTTCGGGTCGCTCAGGCATTCGGAGAGGCACTTCCCACCTACACATGTCAGGCCGCCGGGGCACGGCTCCGGCTCGCTCCAGATTCCGTCGTCACCACAGATCTGCTTCGTGGAGGAGGTGATGCATTGGGCCTGGCCCGGGATGCACTCGAAGTCGGAGCATTCGCCGAGGATGCAGATCTCATCGTCGGGGCATGTCACGGGCACGAAGGCCGTTCCCGCCTCGTTACACTCGAGGAACTGGGACAGTGAATAGCACCCGTCGACGTCCCCGGCCTCACATTCAGCCGTTTGGACACACATCCCGTCCTCGCAGAGATCGAAGTCGGCGCAGTCGTGGGTCCACATCCACTGTGTGTTCACGCAAGCGTGGACCTCCCAGGCGCCGTCGTGGAGGATGCACTTTGTCTGGCCCTGCTCACAGGGTTGCTCCGTGTCCTGGCCGCCATCCTGATTGCCGTCAACCGCGCCGAGATCCCCGGCCCCGTCAGCCAGGGTCCAGTCCGGATCACCGGTGTCGATCCCCGGTCCGCCGCCGTCCTCGCTGCCGTTGTCTGTGCCGCAGGCGGCGAGGATGAAGGATACGAGAGCGACGAGGATCGGATTGATGCCGCCAGTTCGTGTCATGAGGGTCTCCTGTGGAGCTGGTTCTCCGTATCGAGGAGCAATATACCCGACCCTCCTTCCGGTCGCCAGCGCGCGTCCCGGACGACGCTTTTGACAAGCCTGCGGTGGAATGGAAGACTCTCCGCACGACTGGTCGGACACCAGAGGAGGGCTCCATGACATGCACCCGGCTCACGACTTTGATCCTGGCGATCTTCCTGCTGGCCCTCGCGGGCCCGGGCTGTGACAGCGGCGGCGGCGACGGCAGTGGGACCGGCGTCGACACGGCCGAACCAGGCGACGACACGGCAGGCCCGAGCGAAGACGGCATTGCGCCCGCGGAGGATGTCCCCTTCGTGCCCGGCGATGACACCGTCGACCCGCCCCCGGAGGACACGCTGGGCCCGAACCACTGCGGCGATGAACCGGCCTGTGGTCCCAACGAGGAGTGCTGCGAGCTGGTGGGTCAGATGACCTGCGTACCCGCGGGCGGGTGCCAAGGCGGCCCCGAGGGTTGCCAGTCCGATGATGAATGCGCCGGGAACCAGGTCTGCTGTCCCAGCCAGATTCCGGGCATG
>CAZNWW010000808.1:0-2133 GCA_964576155.1 uncultured Myxococcales bacterium
TCGTCTCGGCGGCCGCCGGGGCGACGATCTGGTCCTTGCGTGCTGCCAGCACGCGGATGGGCGCGGCCACGAACGACAGACGGTTCTTCACCACGCCGGTGTACTCGAAGAGGGATCCGAACGCGTCCGTCGGGAACCGGCGGTAGTTGCGGTTCCACAGCCTCTTGCACTCCTGGTCCACATAGGCTTCGGGGCTGGGCCAGCTCGGAACCACCTTCGAGATCACGCCTGTGAGGCCCGCCAGGGGATCCTTGAACTTCATGGCCGCGCCGACGGTCGCCACGCCCGCGGTCTCGCGGCGATATCGGGCTGCCAGATCCAGCGCGACGAGGCCGCCCATGGAGAGGCCGACGACCACCACTCGGCGGGACTCCTGGAGGAGGTCGAGGAGGGTCTCCTCTGCGTCGGCAAACCAGTCTTTCCAGGTGACGTTCTTCATGTCTTCCCAGCGAGTGCCGTGCCCACGGAGCCACGGGATCCGGTATGGCACGTCCAGGTCGTTGAGCTCCTTACGGAGGCCGGCAACGCAGTCGACGTGGGAGGTGAAGCCGTGGAGGACCAGGACGCTGATGGAGGCTTTCTCTGCGTTCACCGGCCGGGGTTCGCTGCGGTACGGAATCCGCGGCAGGTTCGTTGGCATGGTCTTTCGCTGGATCGGCAAGGAGATCGGCTCGTAATTCATCCCGTGATCCACCAGGTGGGAGATGGCCCGCATCACTCGGTCGGTCATGCCGCGGAGTTCCTCGTAGTTGGGCTTCTGCCCTTCACGCTGGTTCAGGTGGATCGGCTCGCCGAAGCGGACCTCGATGTCACCGGGTCCGGGAACCGGGGGCCACTTCTCCATCCGGGGATAGGCCTCCGGCGGGTACGCGCGGCCGGTGCCCGAGACACCCGCAGGGACAATAGGAACGCCCGACATCAAGGCGAGGCGGATCACACCGGACTTCCCCCTGAGCAGGCCGGTCTCGGCCTCCACGTCCCAACGGGGGATGTCCTCCTCTCCGGGGATGGTGCCCTCGGGGAAGATCCCGATGGCCATCCCGTCTCGCAGCTTCTCGGCCACCTCCTGGAGGCCCTGGTCGTCCCCGGTGCGCCGGATGAAGACGCTCTCGGTCAGCTCGATGAGGTGGCGAAGAAAGGGCCAGTCCTCGAACTCCGACTTCGCGATGAAGGACAGCGGATGCGGGCAGGCTACGGCCAGGACCTGAGCGTCCAGCCAGCTCTGATGGTTGCATGCGATGAGCATCCCACCGGTGAGGGGGACGTTCTCGGTGCCGAAGATTCTGAGGTTGTTGCTCATGCGGAAGTTCGTCCGCATCGCCTTGATCATGGCGGTCCGTATGCCCCTCCGGAAGGGGTCGTAGAGGTTCGCCGATTTGAGGAGGCCGAGCCCTTGCTCCACGACATTGTCTACCGGCTTGAGCACCTGATTGATCTTCTCGTGGGTCTCCATTGCAGCTCCTCCCGGGGGCGTTCGGCCAACAACTACGACGAGAGACTAGCAGACAGCCAACCGTTGCGCAATGCGTTGCGCACTGGCTTGTCGCAGCGCGTCCAGTTTTTTGCGCCTGCGTCATCCTCGGGTCGGGTGTGACAGGGGCTTGGCACAAGGTTTGATTGTCAGGGAGCCGGAACCGGGGAGAGGGGCGGGGAAAAACCCCACTGCGACCCCCCCGTCTCTCTCCCCCTTCCGGATTCACCGACAAGTCTTCGATTTTATTTTTTCTTCCCATGTCAGCATTGCTGGTGAGAGGTACAAGGTGGCCGTGACGACCTGTCACACCCGTTCCGGGGCCTGTCACACCCCAGAATCGCCTCGAAGCAGAGCCCGCGCTCCTTCCTCGTCTTCATGGTGCCTCTCGGATCCGGGGGACGTTCCCCGTGCATTCTTCCTCCATTTTGCACAGAATGTCCGCCGAGCCCATTCGGAAGAGGAGGACAGCGATGTCCCGTCCGGTCCCCGACCCCGTCCCCGTCGTTGCGCGGGATCTTTCACTCCCTGCGGGGGGCGTCAAGGCCGTGGTCCGTCTCCTGGACGAGGGTAATACCGTCCCCTTCATCGCCAGGTACCGCAAGGAGGCCACCGGCGGCATCGACGAGGTCGGGATCCGCGACATCCAGAGTCGCCTCGGC